>CAZEQN010000005.1:0-19703 GCA_964514335.1 uncultured Anaerolineaceae bacterium | reverse complement strand
CCCATGAAGTCCAATGCGTATTGGGCATCAAAAGAATGGATATTTACCCAATAGGCTGCGCGAAAAGATTCAATGGCTCTGGCATTATCGCCCTGACGATAGTAGCCCCACCCTTGCCAGACCAGGGCTTCTTCGGCATTGGGCGTGATCTGAAGGGCGTAGTCTACAATTGTAAACAGGTCGTCGAGACGATTGCTGTGGAAGTAGGCGTGAAACGGCCCAAACTGGTAGCGGAGCATGCGCTGGGGTAAGCCGAGGCGGCGGGCTTCGTCGTAGGCGGTAGCGGCTTCTGCATAGCGTTCAAAATATACGAGGTTACTGCCGAGATTGAACCAGGCATAAGCATTATCCGGCTCGTTTTCGGTTTGGGCTAAGGACGCGTTCAGGGCGCGCTGGCGATTGGTTGCGGTGTCCCAGTCTTCGCCGACGATGGCGCGCACGGTTTCTTCCTGCTGTGGAAGATACAGAAATATGTATACAAAGTTGAAAGCTTCCCAGCCCTCAAGAAGTTGGGTGTATGTTATCTGGCGGTTGGGGCCGAGAAATGTATCCTGAACAGTGAAGGTTTGAGAGGCATCGTCATAGCCGGTAAGCAGAAGGTAGTGCCCGGACCAGTGGTCATCATCAGGCCAATAGGTTTCTTCGAGATAGGTTCCTTCTTCAACCATTATAGGGAGTCCGGCGGCAATGAAGCGTTTCAGGGTTTCGATATCGCCGCCCACGCGATATTGGGTGTTAAGCCAGCCGGTATAGTTGCGCGCCCAAAATGCGAGTTCTTCCACGTTGACATTGCGGTCGGCGCTTTCGGGTTTGATGAGTTCAGAAATGTCGTACTGGTCGCCTTGCCAGCCGAAGTGACGCAAGTACAGGGCGAGGGTCGCCGGGCCGCAATTGTTGGGCCCCTGTTGTTCCCAGGCGGGGGCGGGCAATTGAACGCTGGCCGGCAGGGGCGTGGGGCTGGGAGCCGGGGTGGCGGCTGGCGTGGGGGAAGGCGTTGGAGTAACGAGGTCAATATTTGGCGTGGCAGATGGAAGCTGGAGGATGGCGGCGGTGGGTAGCGCGCCGGGCGGATTGAGCCAGAGGCGCAGGCTGGTACGGGCGAAATCAAGCCGCCAGGCCAGGCGGGATTGGATGGCCGGGATTTGGTAGAGCAGGAAAACCAGTAAGACAAAGCCCAATATGCCTAAAATTGTTTTGTTGAAACGAGTCATGAGGAGTATTGTATCAAAATGGATGCCGTCAGCGTTTACATGGATTTTACAATCCTGAAACGCGGACATAACAGGTGGAAATTATCCTCTGGGTATCTCAACTGGAGGAGTGATGTGATGAAAACAATTCAACGCAGGACAATGTGGGTTGTTGGAGCTGTTCTGGCACTGCTGGTGAGCGCGGCCCAGCCCGCGCAGGCTCAAGCGACCTCATCCATTCTGGATGCATTTGAAGGGCATGCGAATGTACAAGCCAGTATTGACGGGGAGTGGCTGGTGATTGTGACTAATGGTCTCCCCGACCATGAAACTCAACGGGTGAATCCTAATACGCCACAGGCAATCGACCTGACAGTGCGTTTGCCATTGGAACCGGAACTTCAGGAAGAAACGACCGAAACCGGGATGGGGCCGATTGGGGTGATGGTGAACGGGGTGCTCTTCTACAACCCCTTCACGGCCGGTGGCCTGGATGCCGTAGAGCACGAAGTATTTGATAATTGCCTGGGCCATCCGGATGAGCGCGGGCGCTATCACTACCATCAGGCGCCGGGATGCCTGCTGGATGGCAGCGACGCCCAGTTGATAGGATTCGCGTTTGATGGCTTCGCGCTGTACTCTTACACGGACGAATCTGGAGAGTGGCCGGAAAATCTGGATGAGTGCAATGGTAATTTTGGAGTTACCCCGGAATATCCGCAGGGTGTCTATCATTATCATGTGACGAGTGATTTCCCCTACCTGATTGGCTGTTTCCACGGTGAAGTGCAAACCACTGGGACGCAAACTGGTTCTGGTGGCGGTGCGGGGCAACCGCCGGCCGGGAGCGGACCGAACTGGATATTGCCGGGCAACCCGCCGCAGGGGAACAAAAATCCCGCCGGGCCGCGTGGGCCGCGACCCTAGCTGGCCACTGCCAAAGGCTATAAGCGGATGCCGACAATTCCCAGCATCCGCTTTGCATTACCCTGGAAACTGCTCGGGAGTATAATCCGGCTAATTTCTACATACAGGAGCGCACAATGATGGCAACGAGCCCGGCACGGCCAAAGTCTGTCAGTCTGGTGGATCGCGTGTATGACTGGGTGGAGGAGCTGCCGATTCCGGCAGCGCTATTTTTCGGACTATTTTATGTGGCGATTGCGGGGGGACATCATCTGCTCATGTGGGCGGATGGCAGCCTGCCAGTGGGCGAATTTTCACAACCCGTATTATTGAGCTTATATTTGTGGGCAACCATTTCCCCAGCAACGTACTTCTACTTGCGAAGAGTGGCGGTTAACATCATCGATGGTTTTCGCCCCGCCCTGGATATTTCAGATAGTGAGTTTGCAGAGCTGCGGACGGAATTTTCCCGTCAGTCGCGTCGAGCCGGGCAATGGATGTTGGCGCTGACAGTCCTGGTGATGATTGCGGCCATCCCGAGTATTCAGGTGGTAGTAGACAGCCATTTCTTCACGCCTTATTCGCAGTTTCTGTTCTGGCCAGTCATGTTTGTGATTGCTCCATTTTCCTTCGCGACCTTTCACTTTGCTTTCAGGAGTTTGGGAATGGTGGGGCGGGTGTATGACCGGGTGAAACAAATCAACCTGTTTAATTTATCACCGCTGTACGGGCTATCGGTGTTTACTTCGCGGGTGGGGATGACGTTTATCCTGTTTACGCTGCTCAATTTGTTGACCGCGAACGCCTGGGGCGACTCGGGCAGCGGGGATGTAATCGTTGTTTTTTATCTGGTCTTGAATTCCTTTATTGCATTAATGGCTTTTATTGTGCCGCTGTATGGTATTCATCAGCGGTTGGTGGCAGAGAAGGAGCGCGTTTCGGAAGAAAATAATGCGCGCCTCAACAAATCTTTTTGGGATTTGCAGAACAAGATGGACAGCGGTCAATTGGAGGATATCGGTCAGTTCCGCACCGGCATCTCGGCATTGATGGAGTTCAGGGCCGAGTTGAAGAAAATCCCTACCTGGCCGTGGGATGCGGGAACGTTGCGCCAGTTCTTGACGGCGCTGTTTGTGCCCTTGACGGTCTGGGGATTGCAGCAGATCCTGTTGCGGGTGGTGCAATAAGTATTTCCGTCTCGTTTATGCCCGGAAGAGTCGGTCACCAATCGGCTCTTTTTGTTTGCAAGATTCTGCTCAGGCGCGGCTTTCCTGGATGGCCTGGTTGCGCAAAATCACTGCAAAAATTAGCAGGAGGAGGCCACCCAGCCAGCCGCCCAGGCTGAAGAACTCTCGGGGCCCGTAGAGGGCGAGCATGACGCCGGTCGCCCACATTAACCCCGCGAGAACGGCAAAAAGCCGCTGACCGTAGAGAAAGACAAAGGGCAGGTAATGTGTGCCGATGATTATGAGGAAAGCCGGGTAGAACCAGCTTTCACGGTAAAGAGTGGCGCCCAAAACTACGGGGATGTTCAGGGGGGCGGTGAACGCGATTTGCGTGGCGAGCTGATTCATGGGATGACCCGCAGGTAATCCGCCAGCCTGCCCCAGAAGTTTGAGCACGACCTGGGTGATGGGGAAGACGAAAAAACCGAGGCCAAGCAGAATGTAGATGCCGAGCCGCGGTGAGCCCCAGGTGGCTGCGGCCGCCGAAGTGAGCCAGATGAGCCCGCTGACGAGCTGGCCGGCAAAGCCGCCCTGGAAGGCGAGACGAATATCTTTTTGGGCAGTCGAGATGTTCATGGGTGTCTCCTCTCAGGCCATAGATTTACTTGTAACTATTAGGACGTTGCAGTTCTAAATGAGACGGCATACACATTTGATTTTGCCTAACTATCAGGTGCAAAGCGGGAGGACCTAGTTAAGTATTTCCAGGTTGGGTTTGAGCGGTATCTGTTCGATCAGGTTAAGAAAATCTGCCCGTGTGATTTCGGTGTCTGGCTTAGGGCAAAGGGCGCGCAGCGTGGCTTCCATAACGTTTGTGCCGAAAGAGCGACCCTCCAGACGGGGGGTGGTAGTAACCAGAATTTTGACACCTCGCTTCTGCAGCAATTCCACGTTACGCGCAGTAGTGGTGTTGGTGACGACAATTTTGCCAGACATATCAGGCGGCAGGTAGTGACGGATTTGGAGGAAGTCGCCGGCAATCACATCGGCCTGTTCGTAATAGCGCGGCCACTTGTTTTCGGGTTCTTTTTCTTGTTGCGCTCCGAGAGGGTAGAACCACATGTATGGCAGGCGGGTGATGATGGGCAAAAGGATACCTGCGACGAGACGCACCTGGCCGAGGCTGCGCATCGGGTAGTTCAGGCCGAGAGCGAACATGAAATCGCCAAATACGCAGTCCAACCCGGCGTTGACCATCGCTTCAGCCATGCCGTAACGGTCGACCGCATTGGTTTTCAGGCCCTTGAGGCCACGCAGCGTACGCCCCTCCTTTTGGAGATGCTCTTCGAGTGCGCTGAAGGCGCGCTGGGCGAGCAGGCTCTTAATGCCATTGCCGTCACCGACTTTGCTGATGTGGATGGCGCGACGAATGCGCTGAATGTCGCGGAAATAATAACGCCGCGGGCCGACCTGCAGATAGAATTCAGCGCCGCCAACCCCGAAGGCATCCACTTTGCCATCGAGTTCCCGATAGCGCTGAACGGCGAGTTTGAAGTCTCCATCGGTGCCCTGACGACTGATTTCACAGTCTTCCCCCAGGAATTTAACTCGGGTTGTATGGTCACGGGTAATGGAGCCAACGGAGATGGAGAGGATCTTTTTCATAACAGGGCAACTCCTGCTCTCTAGTTTAGCCCAGATTTAGTAACGGCGGCGATATAATGGCGAGATATTTTGAAAGGTGGAAGAGTGGAAATGAATTCTGTATGTGTGTTTTGCGGGTCTTCGGACCGGATTGCGAAAGAGTACCTGGATGCGGCCCATGCGATGGGCCTGGCCATTGCGAGCCGTGGAATGCGGTTGGTGTATGGCGCCGGGAGTACCGGCCTGATGGGCGCGGTAGCAGAAGGTGCCTTAAGTGGTGGTGCGGAGGTAGTGGGGGTAATTCCGGAAATGTTTCATAATCCGACGCTGGCACACTTCGGGCTGACGCGGCTTGAAGTTACTGCGGATATGCATACTCGTAAAGCGCGGATGTATGAGTTGTCGGATGCTTTTATTGCGTTGCCGGGCGGGCTGGGGACCATGGATGAATTGTTTGAGTCTTTGACATGGGCGCAGATTGGCCTGCATCGAAAGGCTGTTGGTTTGCTTAATGTAAATGGTTATTTTGAGCATTTGCTGACCTTTTTAGCCCGTTGATTCGCACACATGCGGAGCCAGATGCTTTGCTGACAGAGCTGGCCGCCTATCAACCGCCAGATGGATTGGAAAAATGGGTGGCGCGGTAGGGGGAAGAAAATCTCGGTGGGAAGTTACAGTTCAGGTTGTATTCAACGTGGGGATTCGCTACAATTGACTTATTATTCCGGCTCGCCTTTCAACTTGACATGAAGCAGGTGGACTATGGTTAATCGTATCCGTGCCTGGCTGGCCCCGCCACTCCTGGAAGACCCGCAACTGGCGCGGCGGGCCACATTGATTAACTGGGTGATGTTTTTTGTGTTCATCACGCTTAGCGTCCTGCTGATTTTCACACCTGCGGCAGAGCTCGGTCAGCAAATTAACTGGGGTACATTCGCAGTTTTTTATGGCATGCTTTTGATTTGTAAGATTTTATTAAACAAGGGTTGGTTGAGATTCGTTATTGTTGTATTGATTGTGCTGCCATGGGTGGTGGTGCTGGGGCTGGCGGCAATGCAGAATGGACTGGCCAGTATTGCTTTATTCACCCTGCTGCCATTATTGCTGGCGGCAGGTTTGCTGGCTGGCCGGCGCGAGGCAGCGGCGCTCATGCTCGCATCTGCAATAGCCCTGGCGGCGCTGGCAATCGGCGAAGCGAGTGGTTGGCTGCCATTGTCCAGAAGCGTAATTGCGCCAGAACAAATTGCGTTGCGCTATGTAGCTAATTTGCTGCTGGCGACGCTTATTCTGTATTTATCGGCCGGGATTACAGAAAGGGCTTTTGAGAAGCTAAGAGAAGAATTGCGTTTGCGGCAGGAATTTCAGGCATCTGTGTTGCGCCAGGCCAATGAGCTGGCGTTGTTGCACAATGTACGCACGGCCCTTTCCAAGCATAGCGACCTGCCGAGTTTAATTGAGGCGGTTGTAGAGGCAATTCGAGAGATATTTGGGTACACCCTGGTAAGTTTGTATTTGTTGGATGGGCGTGTATTAAAACTTCAGCATCAGGTAGGCTATGAACACACGATTCCAGAGATACCGATGGATAAGGGGATTTGCGGACGGGTGCTGCGGACAGGAAGACCGGTGTTTTTGCCGGATGTGCGAAATGACCCTGAATTTCTGGGGGCGATGGAGCACCTGACCTCTGAAATTGCAGTTCCGTTGTTTGATGCCGGGCAGGTGGTTGGGGTTCTAAATGTAGAATCGCAGCGCGGGGTGGAGTTGGGAGAACGGGATCTGGTACTGATTGAAGCGTTGGGCGAGCATGTTTCGCTGGCATTGGAGCGAGCGAGGATTTTGAGCCAGTTACAGCAAAGCGAAGAACGATACCGTGTTGTTTCAGAACTGACGTCAGACTACGCTTTTTTTCTAAGGCGGCAGCCTGACGGCAGCTTTCGGTTTGAATGGGTTACCGAGGCCTATGAGCGAGTGACAGGGTATTCACTTGCAGAAGTAAATGGTTTGGGCGACCCGGCCCAATTTATTCTGGAAGAGGATGCCGAAGAGGCAAAACGCCTGGAAGTGGAGCTGGCCGAGGGCGAAACGGCCAGTGGTGAATATCGCATCCGGACAAAATCAGGCGATGTGCGCTGGATTCGCAGCGCAAACCGACCGTTGTTTGAGGGGAATCAGTGGGTGGGAATTCTTGGGGCGGCGCGGGATGTAACCTGGGATGTAGAAGCAGAACAAACCGTGCGTGCCAGTGAATATCGTTACCGCGCGTTATTCGAACAAACCAACGACGCAGTTTTTATCATTGGGCTGGACGAAAAAATTCTGCAGGTGAACCAGCGGGCCTCTGATTTGCTTGGATACTATTCGGAAGAACTGGTTGGCTGCTTTGCAGACGAACTGTTGTTGGTAGAGGAAAGAGAAGCGGGGCGGCAGCGGTTTTCTGAACTGCTCGAGCTGAATTCTTTGCCAATGTATGAGCGCACATTTGTGCGTAAAGACGGCAGCCACATGCCCGCAGAAATAAATGTAGCGCTGGTGCGTGACCCGGAAGGTGAACCGCTGCACATCCAAAGCGTAGTGCGGGATATCTCTGAACGAAAGCGGGCGGAACAACAATTGCTGGAGGAGCGCAACCTGTTGCTGGGGCTGATTAATGCCGTGCCGGATGGGTTGTACGCGAAGGACAAGCAGTCGCGGTTCATCATCGCCAACCGGGCGGTAACGGAGGGGTATCGCCTGGATCGCCAGGATGATATTTCCGGCCTGCATGACCGGGATTTCATTGATTCAGCCCTGGCGGCGCGTTACCATGAAGAGGAGCGGCGCGTGATGGAAACGGGCGAGCCAGTTATTAACAAAGAAGAGTCGTGGCTGGGCCCCAATGGGAAGCGATTATGGAGTTTGACTTCTAAGGTGCCATTGCAAAACAGCCAGGGGGAGATTGTGGGTACGGTGGGGGCCACACGAATGATTACAGACGTGAAGGAAGCCGAGCAGGCCTTGAGGGAGAGCGAGTACCGATTCCGGTCGGTTTTTGAGCAATCCAATGATGGCATTTTGATTACTGGGGTGGATGGTACTCGGATCGCGGTCAATGCGCGAGCGGCAGAGCAGTTGGGGTATACAATTGACGATTTGATGAAAATGCAAAAGAATGTGGCGGTGGCTCCTGAAGAGCAGGCTGCGGCTGAAAAAAATTGGGCGCGGATATTGGGTGGAGAACGCCTGCCGCCGTATGAGCGAACGGCAGTTAAAAAAAGTGGCGAGCGAATAATTCTAGAGATGAATGTATCTCTGGTTCGTGACGAGGTGGGCGATCCACTGTTCGTGCAGACGATTGCGCGGGATGTGACCGAACGCAGAACCCAAGAACAGGAACGAGAGCGATTGCTGCGGGATTTGCAACGCCAAAGCAACCGATTGCAGACGGCGGTTGAAATTGCCGCCAATACGATTGCAATACTAAAGCCCGAACAACTGATACGCGATGCGGTCAATTTAATAGCCGACCGATTTGGCTTTTATTACGTAGGGCTGTTCCTGGTGGATGGGCCGGGAGAGTACGCAGTATTGGCGGCTGGAAGTGGGCCAGCCGGAGCGGAGATGCTGGCGGCTGGCCATAAACTGCGCGTGGGTGGAGAATCGATGATTGGGTGGTGTACGGATAACAAACGAGCCCGGATTGCACTGGATGTTGGTGAAGATGCGGTGCACTTTGAAAACCCGGCTTTGCCGGCGACTCGCTCGGAGATGGCGCTCCCCTTAATGTCGAGAGGAACGGTATTGGGAGCGCTAACAGTTCAGAGTGATATTGAGGCGGCTTTCACGGAAGATGATATCGCCGCTTTGCAGGCGATGAGCGATCAGCTGGCTGGCGCGATTGAAAATGCGCGATTGTACGAAGAAAGCCGAGTTGAATTGAAGCGGCGCGAGCGAGCCGAAGCGGCCGTTCGAAAGTTAAACAAGGAACTGGAGCAACGGGTTGACCAGCGAACGGCTCAGCTGCAAGCAGCCAACCAGGAACTGGAATCTTTTGCCTACACGGTGAGCCATGATCTGCGGGCGCCTTTACGTGCGATTGGCGGGTATGCGAGCATCCTGCTGGAAGATTATGCGCAACCACTGGCGGGACAACCGGAACATTACCTCAATCAAATTCGAGCCAACATTGACCGAATGGGATTGCTGATTGATGGATTGCTTACATTTTCACGGCTGGGGCGGCAACAGGTAAAGCGCCAGCCGGTTGAGTTGCGGTCCCTGGTGCAAAGCGTGATGGAGGAGCAGAAACAGGATATGAAAGGCCGCAAGGTGAAACTTGTGCTGGGCGAGTTACCGATTGTGCAGGCCGACCCAACCCTGATACGCCAGGTGTACGCCAACTTGCTGGGCAATGCGGTGAAATTTACCCGAGGGCGCAAGCAGGCGACTATCCAGGTGGGGGTGGAAGAACAAGAGGGGGAGGCGGTGTTTTTCGTCCGCGACAATGGCGTTGGATTTGATTTAAAATATGTGGACAAGCTGTTCGGCGTTTTCCAGCGGCTGCACCCGGCGCATGAATATGAGGGCACGGGCGTAGGCCTGGCGATTGTGCAGCGGATCGTGAACCGGCATGGCGGCCGGGTGTGGGTTGAAGCCGCCGAAGACCGGGGCGCAACGTTTTACTTTACTCTGGGTGAAGATGGAGGCGATGATGGCGCAACCGGTTGAAATTCTATTGGTGGAAGATAACCCAAGTGACGAGGAATTAACCTTACACGCTTTGCGCAAGCATCATCTTGTAAATGAGATACAGGTGGTGCGGGATGGGGCAGAAGCGCTGGATTTTCTGTTTTGTCGGGGGGATTATGGCGACCGTGGCCCGCTGGATGCGCCGCGCATGATTTTGCTGGACTTGAAGCTTCCCAAGGTCGATGGATTGGAAGTATTGCGTCAGATTAAGGCGGATGAGGGGCTGCGCCGGATCCCGGTGGTGGTGCTGACCTCATCGAACCATGAGACGGATATTGTAGAATCCTATAATCTCGGGGTGAATTCGTATATTGTAAAACCCGTCGAGTTTGATCAGTTCACTGAAACTGTGCGCCAGCTAGGGATGTACTGGTTGCTGTTAAACGAAACGCCCGATTGATTCAGGCAGGGCGACGCAGAGCGAGCGCGACCCAATCTTCTAGTTGTTGGCGGTCTTCCAGAATGAGATTGTGACGAGGGAGCGCCTCAATCATTTCGGCCTCGCGTTCCTGCAGGATGCCAGATAGCAGGAGAACGCCGCCGGGGGAAACCAACTGACTTAAGCCGGTTTCCAGTAGAAAGATTAATACATGGGCGAGGATGTTCGCGACTACAACCGGGGCCCGAGACTGGCTGAACTGCCCGGCGCGTACTTCCGCAACGGAGCCAACCCCAAGTTCAATTGAGTTTGAGATTTCATTCAAATCGAAATTCTGGTGTGCATTTTCAATCGATGCTTGAGAAATATCGACGCCCAGAATTGGAGCAGCCCCCAAGCGGTGGGCGGCAATAGAAAGGATGCCGGAACCACAGCCTATATCTATCAGGCCTTTATTGGGTTGAACATAGCGCTCGAGATGCAGGAGTGAAAGCTGGGTGGTGGGGTGAGTTCCGGTGCCAAAAGCCATTCCGGGGTCAATCCGGATGGGGAGCCGCGGGGAATTGAGCAGCGTGGCCCAGGCGGGTAAAATAATGAGCTTTTCGCCAATTTCGATTGGGCGGTAGCGGTCTTTCCAGGCTTCCATCCAGTTTTGTTCCTGGATGGTTTTGTACTCTGGAGTGGGAAGGGGGGATATCATATTCAGGTACCCAAGATTTTGCTCAAGGCGGGCGCGAGTGTCTTCTAAATTTTCATCGGCATCGAGATATGCAACGACGCGGAGTGGGCCACTGGGCGCGCCGGGGTCATAGGTCCAGGCGTGTTGGATGGCAGTGCTTTCAATGACTACGCCGCCGGGGGCAAAGCGGGCCAATACATCGGCTACCGCTTCTGCCATTTCACCGTTTACCGTCAGGGAGACTTCAAGCCAGGACGTCATAGGAAGATTATAAGGTATAGGCGGGAAGGCAAGTAAACAGGTAAACAGGTAAACAGGTAAACAGGTAAACAGGGTGTAGCCCTATTAAAGAGATTGTTAGAATAAAGGAAAAAGGAGTTGTGATGCAGATTGGCGTGGTATTCCCGCAAAACGAAATTGGAGATGACCCCGGGGTCATTCGGGCATTTACGGAGGCGGTAGATGAGCTGGGCTATGCTCATATTCTGGCTTATGACCATGTACTGGGGGCCAGCCCGGAGCGCCCAGGAGGCTGGCAGGGGCCGTATACGCACCGAGATGGCTTCTGGGAGGTGTTTACCTTGTTTGCGTATATGGCGGCGCTAAAACCGCGCCTGGGCTTTATTACGGGGGTGCTGGTGCTGCCGCAACGGCAGACAGCATTGGTAGCAAAGCAAGCGGCGACTTTGGATGTGTTAAGTGACGGGAAATTCCGGTTGGGAGTTGGGAACGGTTGGAATGCAGTGGAGTTTGAGGCGCTGGGGGAGCAGTTTTCTAACCGTGGACGACGGATGGAAGAGCAAGTGGAATTACTCAAAAAATTCTTTACAGAGGAACTGGTTACGTTTAAAGGAAAATACAATATCGTTAATGCCGCAGGATTGAAGCCGATGCCCCTGCAGCGACCGGTGCCAATTTGGTTTGGGGGGCATCATGAGAATGTCTTGCGGAGGGTGGGTGAGTTGGGCGATGGCTGGTTGCCGGGCTTCCGGCAGGCAGCCGATGCGGCCGAGGGGCTCGATAAAATCCGAAAATATGCTCTCGCGGCCGGACGGAGTCCGGCCGAAATTGGCCTAGAGCCGCGCTTGTATTATGGGCAGAGCGATGAGGAGGTCTGGGCGATAACGATGGAAGCCTGGCGAGTGGCGGGAGCGACACACCTGGCGGTAAACACGCTAGGGGCGGGGTTTGCGCAAGTGGATGAGCACATAGATGGCTTGCGGAAATTTGCGGCGGTTGTGAAGCCTGAAAAATAAAAGCCCCGTAATGGGGCTGGAAGTGTGAGCGCGACAGGACTCGAACCTGTAACCAATAGCTTAAAAGGCTACTGCTCTGCCATTGAGCTACGCGCCCTCGGTCTGGCAAAAAGGCTTGTGGATTTTATCACGGGCAGGGGGATGCGTCAAACAACTGATGTGCGGTTTGCCAAAAGCAGATGTGATAGGATTATTGTATAGAGTTACTAATTTGGAGCCTACCATGAGTGTGATACTGGAAATTAGTGAAGACCAATTTGAGAAGGAAGTGTTGCAGAGCGCAGGTCCGGTACTGGTAGATTTTGGGGCGGTGTGGTGCCATCCGTGCAAGATGCTGGACCCTCTGGTGCATGAACTGGCCGGAGAGTGGGGCAGCCGGGTAAAAGTTGTTAAAGTAGATGTGGACCATAATCCGACGGCAGCGATGACTTACCGCGTGATGAGCGTACCGACGTTGCTGTTGTTCAAGCATGGGCAGGAATTTGAGCGATTGGTAGGCTATAAGCCCAAGGACCAAATCGCGGCCAAGTTCTCGCCGCATTTTCAAGAATAGGCAGACGACTATGCCTGCGAAAGTGCAATCTGGATGGGGGCAAGCGCAAGCAGGGTATGAGGAGTTGTTGGAGGGAAGGAGGCTAATGAAATGAGCGAGCCCAAAAATGCCAAGATACCGAAGGTGAAAGGCCTGCGAAGGCGGGAGCCACAGCCGTGGTATCCCACGGACACAACATTCAAGGTATGCCCAAAACACAAGCAGCAGTATTTTAGGGAGTACGAGGACGCGCTGATAGGAACCAGCGCTGAATGTATTATCTGCCACCCTCCGAATAATGACGCTCTGGGTGGATAGACTGCTTGAGTTCAACCATTGATCGGTTGGAGCAACTCGCTTCCAACCGATTTTTATTTGCAGGTGAGGGAGTGCATTTCTGCGAGTATCAATTGACCTACGGAAGGGGCGGCAGAAGCGACGCGCTGCCAGAGGCGGCAGAGCATGGGGGCGGTCTGGGGGTTGATTTCCAGCATTTCTTCCGTGAGCTGGCGGGCAAGATTTTCCTGACCCATCATGGCGTAGCCTTCGATAAAGGGCAGTCGTTCGGTGGCGTGGTTGGGGCTGTCTTCCAGGGCAAAGGCGATATCGCCAAGAGCGGCGACGGTTTCCCAGTCGCCGTATTGGCGGGCTAAATCGGCCTGCTGGAAGTAATAGCACCAGGACTGGCTGGATGGCGAGTTGCCAAATAATCTGGTAGCCTGCGCGACGGGCGTTTCACCGGGGAGAATGAGTCGGGCCGGGCTGGCTAGTTCAAGCGCCCGAGCCAGTTCTTCTGGCAACTGTGGGTAGCCCAGATCATAGACTGGGTCAAGAATTCTTAGACAGCCGGGAGGTTGATACAGCAATACCAGCATCTGGTTGGTAGTGCCGTTGAAGGGCGCAACCAGAAAGTCATTGGCGATGTGTTGATTGGCCTGCAAATTTTCCATGAAGCTGCCGGGTTGGGACCGCAATGGCAGGTAGGCGGCGTAATATGAGAGCTCATTGGCGGCAACCCCGGGGTTGTAGAGCCAATTTAGTGGCCCGACGAGGGAGTTGTCTGTTAGATGTAAATCTTCCAACTCATGAAGGACAAAAATCGTACCGGGTTCGACGGCCGGGGCGCGCCACGCCAGTTGCCAGAAAAATGAATTTTGATACTTCCAGTCCTGGCGGTACTCAATGGCATTGCCGAATTGAGATGAAATTGCCAGGGCTGCGATGACTGCCAATATGCCATTGCGCATGTCGGGAGATTTCAAAAGCCATTCGGTGAGACCCACAACCAGCAAGGCTGAACCGATGATAAATGGCAGGGTAAGGCGGTCTAGCGGAAATTCGAAGCGAATGGGTTGCCCGGCAGCCCAAACGGGTAAGCCGCCAAAAAGGAGGGCTGCCAGACCCAGTAGAATAGCAGTTCTTGAAAAACGGGTATCCCTTGTTGCAATGTTGCGGGTTGCAAAGAATAGCCCCAGCGCGCTGAAAGGAATCAGCAGCGCCTGTATCCAGGTGAGACGACTGGCCCAGTCTGCGGCGATAAGTCCTTGAATGGGCAGGCCCCAGGCCAAGAGGCCGCTTATAACCATATCCCGCAGGGCGGTGGTGAAGAAACTAATCAGTGTGGTTGCAGGTGGGGCGGCGCTCAAGACTGAAGCAGGGTCGTAGAGGCGAAAACCGAGAATGAAAATTCGCCAATACGCGTAAACAAATAACAGGATGACGAAAGGCCACCAGACCTTAAGGAGGCGGATTAAGCGGCTGCGAATGCCGCTTGAGGGTAAGACGATAAAGAGCAGGAGGGGGCGAAGGAGTTCCAGGCCAAAGAAATATTCATTGGCGAAGATAGCATAGGCGGCAAGGGCGAGAGAAAGGCTGATAAGCAACTTTGGCCTTGGGTGACCTTGAATGGCACAGAGATGCAGGGCAATGGAGGCAAGTGTAAGGGCCAGAACAAGAAAATTGTGCCCGTAGAGGATGGCGATGGAGGATTGGCTAAACCCCGGGTATACGATAAATAGAATTGCAACCCACACGAGTGGGGAGCCAACGCGGGGCCACAGGCGGCGGAGAGCACACCAGAGCGCTACCGCGGCCAGCCAACGGGTGAAGATACCAAAAATCTGCCAGGCGAACGGGTTGTGGCCAATAATAGGCGTGGTGAGTTGAAAAAGCCAGCCCCAGACCGGGCGATTGGTTGAGAAAAAGGAAGTAAGGCCGGGGCCGCCATACGTTTCTGATATCCAGGCCATCGGCCAACCATCCCAGTAATAACCAAGGGTGTGAGCAAGCAGGCCATATGAAACGATGCTGGTAGCCAGCAAAATCAGTGGAGCACGGAATTTGACCAGACGAGCCATGGTTGGGATTATAACGGTCAGAAGCAGCCAGTAACAATCGTGGCGGCCAATTGGCCGCCACGATTTGCGTTGTAGTGTGAGCTGGTTTACAGACCGGCGGCTGCTTTGAGGGCGGCGGCGCGATCGGTGCGCTCCCAGGGGAGGTCAAGGTCGTCACGGCCGAAATGGCCGTAGGCGGCGGTGTTGCGGTAGATGGGGCGGCGCAGGTCCAGATCGCGGATGATGGCGCCGGGGCGAAGGTCAAAATGTTCAGCGACCAGGGCGGCGATTTTCTCGTCGGCGATTTTTCCGGTGCCAAAGGTTTCAACGTTTACGGAAAGCGGTCGGGCGACGCCAATGGCATAGGCGACCTGAATTTCGCAGCGGTCCGCGAGGCCAGCCGCAACGACATTTTTGGCAACCCAGCGGGTTGCGTAAGCGGCCGAGCGGTCCACCTTCGTGGGGTCCTTGCCGGAGAACGCGCCACCCCCGTGACGGCTCATGCCGCCGTAGGTGTCTACGATAATCTTGCGGCCAGTCAGGCCTGCATCGCCCAAGGGGCCGCCGGTTACGAAGCGGCCGGTGGGGTTGACGAAATATTTGATTTCGCCATTTTGAAGTTCTGCCGGAAGGCAGGGCAGGATGATTTCTTCAATGACGGCTTCGCGAATCTGTTCCTGCGAAATGTCCGGGTCGTGCTGGGTGGAAACCAGTACGGTATCGACGCGCTTCGGTTTGCCGTTGCTGTATTCAATGGTGACCTGGGACTTGGCATCCGGCCGCAGCCAGGGCAATGCGCCACTTTTGCGGATTTCAGACTGACGCCGAGCGATTTTGTGAGCCAGGTAGATGGGGGTGGGCATCAGTGTAGGCGTTTCATCACAGGCGTAGCCAAACATCATACCCTGATCGCCAGCGCCCACAGCTTCAATGGCCGCTTCACTCATTTCGCCCTCTTTGGCTTCCAGCGCTTTGTCCACGCCCATGGCAATATTGGCCGACTGCTGATGCAGGCGGCAGTCGATCCCACAGGTGTTGCCGTCAAAGCCCTTTTCGCTGCTGTTGAAGCCGATGTCGTTCACCACGCTGCGGACAAGTTCATCGTAATTGAATTTGGCCTGGGTGGTGATTTCGCCGAGCAGCATGACGAAGCCGGTTTTGATGGCGGTTTCGCAGGCCACGCGTGAGAGTGGATCCTGGGCGAGGCAGGCATCCAGTACGGCATCGCTGATTTGATCGCACATCTTGTCGGGGTGGCCTTCGGTCACCGATTCGCTGGTGAACATGAGGCTGGGGGACTGCATAAAGGTGTTGCTCATTGGCATGTGCCTCCAAAATAAAATGCCCTTTCACGCGCGAAAGGGCACAGATTTCGGCTGAAACCCTCTCATCTTCCAGAATCCCGCTGCCGGAGTTGGCACCTTCCGACGCTGGTCTGTCGGGGTTGCCGAGGTTTCGTAGGGCCGGTCCCTCCACCTCTCTGGATAAGAGCGCAGTATAGGGTTGTGACGCCACACACAGAAGCGGCGCAATTTCGGGCGAAAGTTTACCACTATTGGCGAAAGAAGTCAATTAAAACGTAATGCTGCCCAGAATGGACAGTCGACTTATTCGAGTGGCTCGGTATCCATACGGTGCAATTCCTGGCCCATCTCCTGACTGGCAAAGAGGGCGCGCGCAGCCTCCCAATTGTGGCGAGCTTGGGCGTGTTCTCCGATGGTATGCAGGTGGCGTGCATAGGAACGCAAAGTACGGGCGCGCTCCGAGTCCAGGCCTACCGTTTCCAAAACGCGCAGGCTGTTTTCAAATGCCTGACGGGGCTGTACTTCACTGGCGGGGTATTGGGCAGCGGCTTCGGCAATGGCGCGCCAGGCCATGCCCTGCTCACCGGGCATTTCGTAGTCTTCCGCCAGATTCAGGGCTTGCTGTGCGGCTAGCAGGGCATCTTTGGGCCGGCCCTGACCGAGGCAAGCTTCAGAAAGATAGGTGTACGTCTCGGTGAGGTAGGCTGAACCTTCGGCGCTGGGCAGGGCCAGCACTCGCCGGAGTTCCTGTTCTGCCGGGGTGTATTGGCGCAGACCAACCCGGGCGCCGGCGAGGTTGCTAAGCAGGACGCCCTCCTGGTCGCGGTCACCGATGGCACGGGCGACGCCGAGGGCATCTTCGTAGGCTTCCAGGGCGCGAACGTAATCGCCTTGCCGCCAGGCGATTGCACCAAGGTTGTTGAGGGAGCGGGCGACGCCGCGGCGGTCACTTAGCTCGGTGTATAGGTCAAAGGCGCGCTCAAAGCAAAGCTGGGCTTCTTCCATGCGACTGATACTCCAATAGGTGCTGCCAATAACTGTAAGACAGCGAGCGCGATGCCGGCGGGCGCGGCGGCCGAGGCCATCGCATAGCGAGAGGGCCATTTCAGCGCGGGAAAGAGCGGTGGTGGTTTCGCCCATGCGGTGAAGGGCCCAGCCCTGGCCGTACAGGGCTTCGGCAAGTTCGAGGTCGCTGGAGTCGCCTTCGGGTTTGGCGCGTTGGGCGGCATCTTCGGCACGCTGGGCGGCTTCCAATGCGCCACGCTGCTGGCCCTTACGGTCGAGGACATTGGCGAGGCCATTGTAGGCGCGGGCTTCTGCCAGGGGGCTGCCAATTTGCTGGGCGGCTTCCAGCATGCTGTGGAAAGACAGCTCACTTTGTTCATAGTCGGCCTGCATCCAGAGCATGTCTCCCAGGCCGTCATAGAGTTTGATGCGCAGTTCGGGCGGCGTTTCCACGCCGCTTTCAGAGTCAATCTGAATGGCGCGGCGGTAATAGTCAATGGCGGCTTCCGGGGCGTAGGTCAGGCGGGCCTGGTCGCCGGCGCGACCATACCAGGCGGCAGCTTCAGAGAGTTCTCCGGCGCGCTCAAAGTGTTCGGCAATTAGTCCGGCAAATTCTTCGGTTCGTTCGCCACTGCGCTCGATGAGCCATTGGGCGGCCTGATTGTGGTAGACGCGGCGCATGCGTTTCAGCACGGTTTCGTAGGTTACATCATGCATCAGGGCGTGGCGAAAGATGAATTCATCCGCGCCGGAAAATGCGGAACTGCCGCGCCGATAGATGAGTTCCTTGCGACTTAAGTCAGCCAGCATGGCTCGGCCGGGGGAGTTGTCCGGGTCGGGTTCCAATTGGGAAAGCGACCATACGGCTTCATCCCAAAAGACGCGGCCGATGACGGATGCACGCTGGAGGGTGGCGCGTTGGGAGGCTGGAAGGCTATCCAGGCGAGCCTGCAAGACGCCGGTCAGGGTGGGCGGGACTTTAAGGGTGTCGAGGGTGTGGGCGTGGACAAGCCATTGTTCATCGGTTTGTTCGATAACGCCCTCGTCAATCATCATTTTGACCAGTTCTTCCACATAGTAGGGATTGCCCTCGGCCGAGTTTACGATGAGCCGGGAGAGGGTCTCGGGGATGTTATTGACTTTCTGCAGGATTTCGTGGACGAGGTTGTTGGTTTCAATTTCATCGAGCGGCTCGAGATTGATGTTCAGCGTGTTGCCGAGACGCGCACCCCAATCGGGGTGACGCTCAAACAATGCGGGGCGGGTAATGCATACGACCAGCAGGTGCGTGTTGTGACAGGTTTCAAGCAGGAATTCGATGAAGTCCAGGGAGCCGGGGTCTGCCCAGTGGATGTCTTCGAGATAGATCATGACTGGCTGGGTTGCGGAAACGGACGCAAAAAACTGGGCCAGGTAGTGGAAGGCACGGTCATGAATTTGTTGCGGGTCGCCAAGGATTTCGATGAGGTAGGGGCTGTCGGTGTAATCCAGCCCGATGAGGTGGCCGATGAAGTGGGTGCGCTCGGTGATTTCTGGAGTTTCTGGAGCCAAATCCAGCAGACCTTTTTCGAGTTTGGTGCGGGCGAGGGATTGAGCTTCGCTGTCCTGGATGTCAAAGCGGGAGAACATGAGGTCGCGGATGAGGAAATAGGGCAGGCGGCCCAGTTCCTGGGTGGCGCGCCCGCGAAAGACGAGGGCGTCCTTGTGGGTTAATTCCTGCCAGTTTGCAAGTTCGTAGAGCAGGCGGCTCTTACCCAGACCGGCTTCGCCAGTAATCATTGCCAGCCGGCCGCGCGGTTTTTTGAGGACTTCTTCCCAGGCGTTTTTGAGGGAATCCAGCTCGGTTTTGCGGCCAATGAGGCGGGTTTCCAGACCCTGGACACCCCGAGAGATCATATGGAAGGAGCGGGGTTTGGCGCGTTCGACGACGTAGACATGGACCGGCGCTTCCTTGCCTTTTACTTTTATGGGCGACTGGGGGATGACTTCAAAAATGCCGAGGACGTGGCGGTAGGTGTCGTGGGAAATCAGCACCCCTCCGGGTGGGGCGGCTTTTTCCAGGCGGGCGGCGAGGTTGACTGTGTCGCCGAGGGCGGTGATTTCACCGGTGGCGCCGAGGCTGCCAAGTACGACGGGGCCGGTATTCAGGCCAATGCGGAGGTTGAGTTCGAGGTTGCGCTCGGCGGCGTATTGGCGGACCTGGGACTGGATTTCAAGAGCGGCGCGAATGGCGCGCTCGGTGTCATCTTCGCGGGCCTGGTCTGCGCCCCAGAGGGCCATGACGCCATCGCCGACGTGTTTGTCTATGAGGCCGCCGTGGGTGAGGATGACGGGGTCGAGGCGTTGCCAGAGGGCGGCCATGATTTCGCCGACTTCTTCGGGGTCTATTTTTTCGGAGAGGGCGGTGTAGCCGGAGATGTCTGCGAAGAGGATGGTGAGGAGTTTGCGCTGGGCTTCGCCGGTTTCGCGGGCGCGGAGGGCGGCGAGTTTTTCGCGCATGGGGGCGAGGGCGGTATCGACGATGGGGTCGCCGAGGAGGGGGCGCTGGGTTTCAAGGGCGGCGATGGCTAGTTCGAGG
>CAZEQN010000004.1:1798-30398 GCA_964514335.1 uncultured Anaerolineaceae bacterium | reverse complement strand
GTGCGCGGTCTGGCCATCATCCGCTGGCCGGGTGCCGCTGTGCACCTCAACAGCAATAACAATACGGTCAGCCGCAACTACATCGGCGTGGATACCGATGGCACCACCGCCCGCGGCAACGGCGTTGGCGTGCTGGTGAGCGGCGCGGGCAATACCATCGGCAGCACTACCGCCGCCAGCCGCAACATCATTGCCGCCAATACCACTGGCGTGCAATTGCTGGGCTCCGGCGCAACCGGCAACAGCGTCATCGGTAACTACATCGGCCTGCGGGCGGATGGCGGCGGCACGCTGGGCAACACCACCGGCGTACTGATTGACGATGCTCCCGCCAATACCATCGGCGGCACTTCGGCCAGCCAGCGCAATGTAATTTCCGGTAACACCAACGGCGTGGTCATCCAGAACAGCGGCGCGGCCGGCAACATGGTCTACGGCAACTACATCGGCGTCAACCCCGGCGGCACGCTGGACTATGGCAACACCGCCGATGGCGTGCGCATCAACAACGCTGCCAGCAACCTCATCGGCACGACGGGCGGCGGCGGCAATATCATCTCCGGCAATGACGGCGATGGCGTGGAAGTGCTGGGCGCCGCCAGCGGCACCCAGATTGTCGGGAACAGCATCGGCGTGGACTCCGGCGCTGCCAGCCGCCCGAATGGCGCGGCCGGCATCAACATCAGCAACGGTAACAACAGCATCATTCAGAGCAACACGATTGCCTACAACGTCAGCGATGGCGTGGGTGTCTTGAGTGGCACCGGCAACCTGATTACCGCTAACTCCATTTTCTCCAATACCGGCCTGGGCATTGATCTGGGCGCCAACGGCGTACAGTCCAATGACTCTGGCGATGGCGACAGCGGCGCGAACAACCTGCAAAACTACCCCTTCATCACCCTGGCCGGCCCGCTGGGCGGCAGCACCTCACTGGTGGAAGGCCTCTTCAACAGCGCTGCCAGCACGACCTTCACGCTCGACTTCTACCGCAATACCGCCTGTGACCCGACCAACTTTGGCGAAGGCGCGACCTTCATGGGCTCCGGCAGCGTGGTCACGGATGGCAGCGGCGATGCGGCCTTCTCGCTGGTGGTCAATGGCACCTCCTCGATTGGCAACTTCATCACCGCCACCGCCCGGGACGCCAGCGGCAACACCTCGGAATTCTCGCTGTGCTATCAGGTCGTGGCCGCTGCGCCAACCCTCACGCCCACTAACACCAGCACCCCGACTCAAACGGCGGTACCTTCGGCGACCTTTACACCCACCGTTACCTCGACCCTCACCCGCACCCCGACCCGGACGCCGACCCGCACCCCGACCCCAACCCGCACCAACACCCCCGCGGCAACCAATACCTCAACGGGTGGCGGTGGTGGCGCGGTGAATACAGCCACGCTGACCCTCTCCACAGCCACCAGCACGGTCACCGGCACTCCGCCGACATCCACTCCCATCGGCGCGGGCACCGGCACCATCACGCCGGGCGGCCCGACCGCCACCAGCACCTTCTCGCTCTTCATCGCTTCCAACACACCCACCAACACCCCGGGTGAGGGCACGGGCGGCGGCGCGCTGGAAACGGCTGAACCCACCGCCACGAATAGCTTTGGGTTGGACACCGCCACCCCGGCGCTCTCCGAGTTTGAAGTGCAGTTGACCGCACTGGCAGATACGGCCACCGCCGAAGCGGGCGGCGGCGCGGCGGCTGGCGGCGGCGGCTTCCCGATGTGGATTTTGTGGCTGGCGGTGGGCTTTGCGGTCCTGTTGCTCGGCGGCGGCGTGATTGAGCTCATCCGCTGGTTGAACTCTCGCCAGAGCTAACCTCGGACTTTCTGTGAATCAAAACGGCGGCCATCGCAAGATGGCCGCCGTTTGTTTTTGTGTTTGAGCGGGCTTACTTCAGGCCTAGAATTTCATAGACCTTAATTGGCTGGCTCTTGCCTTTGGCCTGAATCGGTTCGAGCTCGGTGACTTCTATTTGTTTCTTGACGTGCTTGTAGGCTGCATCGCTGATGAGGATTTGCCCCGGCCCGGAATTTTCCTGGATGCGTTTGGCGGTATTTACGCTATCGCCAATGGCGGTGTAATCCAGGCGGCGTTCGGTGCCCACCAGACCCAGCACCGCATCGCCAAAGTGAATCCCGACCCCGAATGAAAGATGGGCCTCTTTGGGCAGCTTCTTGTGCAGGGCCTTAATCCCATCCCGGATGCCAAGGGCGGCCTTAACCGCCCGCAGGGTGTGGTCTGCCTGGGGGATGGGCGCATTAAACCAGGCCATCACCGCATCGCCCATAAACTTGTCAATCGTGCCTTCCTGCATCAGTACCGAGTCGGCCGAGGCCGCCAGATACTGGTTGAGGATTGACACCAGTTCTTCCGGGTTGAGTTTTTCGCTGTAGGTGGTGAAGCCACGGATATCGGCGAACAGGGCCGTGATTTCGCGGCGCGTGCCGCCCAATTGCAGCGCATCCGGGTTGAGCTGGTCAATCACCGCCGGGCTGACCATCTTCTCAAACAGTTTACGCTGGGCTTCCAGTCGCTTCTGGTCGGTCAGGTCGTCCAGCACAATCGCCACGCCCTGGGTGATTTCGGTGGCGTCTTTTAAAGGAGAGAGATTGAAGCGCAGGTCTACCAGACCGCGAATCGGCAGGGTGGGGTTCAGTTCCAGACCAATGACCGCTTCGCGTTGCTGGCGCACCTGGGTGATGTGGCTGGCGATGGCCGGGCCAATCGGCGGCAGGATTTCGTCAATGCTGCGGCCGACCATATCATCAATCGTCTTGCCCAGAATGCCGGCCGCCGCCTGGTTGGCGAGCGTGATTTTGTCGTCAATGTCAGAGGTAATCACGCCGCTGGCGATGGAAGCAAAGACATTATCCATCAGGTTCTTCAGGTCGGTCACCTCGGCCAGGGTGCGGCGCACGCTTTCGAACAAGCGCGCATTTTCAATGGCCACCGCGGCCTGGTTGGCAAAGGCCGTCAGCAGGTCGCGCTCTTTCTCGGTGAACAACCCGGTGCGCACCCGGTTGTCGGTGTAAATCACGCCCGTGATTTCATCCTTCACTTTAAGCGGCACGCACATGATGCTGCGCAGGTTGTAGGCCACGATGCTTTCCTGGCCGCCAAAGCGCGGGTCTTCCTGGGCGTTGGTCGTCAGCATCGCCACGCCTTCGCTGGCGACTTTGTTAATGATGGTGCTGCTGACCGCAAACTCGGACTTTTCGACCGATTCCTGCTCCCAGTTGCGCGCCACCCGGATTTCCAGTTCGCCATCGGCGCCGCGCAACATCAGGAAACCGCGCTCGGCCCCCGTCAGCCGCACGATGGTGTCCATCACGATTTTCAGCACTTCGTCGGTTTCCAGCGAGGAGTTAATCACCTGGCCGATATCCGCCAGGGCCAGCAGGTTTTTGCGCTCTTCGTCACCCTGGGCCACCTGGCGGCTAAGCCGGGTGAGGCTGCCGGCCAGTTGGGCAATACCTTCGGTGGCGCCGGGCAGGTTCGCGCCGCTGCTTTTCAGGGTGCGGCCAATTTCATCCGCCAGTTTGCTCAACTGGATGAATTGTTGTTCCAGGGGCGGGGTCACCGCGGTTTCCGGTTCTTTGTACATGCAGACCTCGTGGGGCGCGATGGATTCTTGAGACTTCTGGGTATTGTACATTAAAAACCCCGATTGCCTGAACCCGCTACGCACCGGGAGTTTCTGCCCCCACCCAGACCGCGGGCGTTAGCCCGCTGCGGCTCAAGTAAACGATCGCTCCCCACTCCATCCGGACATTGATTTAAAGACTTTGTATCAAGTTGCACAATCAAAATCAATTCATGGTAAAATCGTCCGGATTGCGCCGCAGCGGGTATTTTGTTGTGAGCGCGACCATCCACTCCGGCGCGGCCGTGCGCCCTAAAGAGGAAAATAACTTTATGGACAACTGGGTATTTATCGGCGTTTTTATCCTTGTGGCGGGCGTCTTCCCGGCCCTGCCCATCATCATGTTTCATCTGTTCGGCCCCAAACGCTCCAACCCCCAGAAACTCGAAACCTACGAATGCGGTATGGAGACGGTGGGTGAAACCTGGGTGCAGTTCAAAGTGCAATACTACATATATGCCCTGGTGTTCCTGATTTTTGATGTGGAAATCGTCTTCCTGTACCCTTGGGCGGTGGCTTTTGACAGCCTGCCCCTGCTGGGTGTGGTGGCCGGCGTATTGTTCATCTTCCTGCTGGCGGATGGTCTGGTCTACGCCTGGCGCAAGGGCGCCCTGGAGTGGTCTTAATTAGAGTATCGATTGGCTGGTGAGCGCAGGCTCATCAGCCTTTTGTTTGTACGCAATTTTGCACGCGCAAATGCGACGTTTTAGAGGAGTGTGCTGATGATGGATCCGCTGGCTGCACTTGGAGAATGGTTCCTCAACCTGCTGGCAATGATTAATTTGCCGCCGGCGGTGGGGCAAATTCTTCTCTACCTGATTGGCGTGGCCGTAATTGCAACGGTGGCGCTGGTGATTACAATTTTCAATACCTGGCTGGAGCGCAAAATCGCCGCCCGCCTGCAGGACCGCGTCGGCCCCAACCGCGTTGGTCCGTGGGGCCTGCTGCAACCGATTGCCGATGCGCTCAAGATGCTTACCAAGGAAGACACCACCCCGGCCGGGGCCGACAAAATTGCCTACAACGTGGCCCCGATTTTGGCGGTGGTTTCCGTGCTACTTATCTGGGCGGTAGTGCCTTTCACCAGCCAGTGGTACGGCACGCGCCTGAATGTGGCCGTGCTGTACATCGCTGCTGTCGGTTCGTTCGGTGTGCTGGCGGTGCTCATGGCCGGCTGGTCCTCCAACAACAAGTACGCCCTGCTGGGCGCATTCCGGGCGGTTTCGCAACTCATCTCTTATGAAGTCCCGCTGTTCCTCTCCCTGCTCATCCCGGTGCTGCTGGCCCGCTCGATGGACATCAGTACGATTGTGGAAAAACAGGGCACGCTGCTGGAGATGTTCGTGGTGGCGGCCCCGCTGGCGGCCCTGCTGTTCTTCATCAGCAGCGTGGCCGAAGTCGGGCGTACGCCCTTTGACCTGCTGGAAGCCGAATCCGAAATCGTAGCCGGTTACCACATTGAGTACTCCGGCTTCAAGTTCGGCATGTTTCAGGCCGGCGAGTTCATGCACACCTTTACCATCTCGGCCCTCACCGCCATCCTCTTCCTCGGCGGCTGGCAGGGCCCGCTCGTGGACCAGTTCCCCATCCTTGGGCTGGTTTATTTCATGGGCAAGTCTTTCGTCGTCTATTTCGTGACGATGTGGATGCGCAGCACCCTGCCGCGTATCCGCATTGACCACATGCAGTCCCTGAACTGGAAAGTGCTGGTGCCGGTGGCGCTGGTGCTGTTGATGCTCACCCCGCTGGTGGATTTCTTCACCAAAGACCTCGGCAATCTGTTCAGCCTGTTCGCTGGCGGCCCGCTGGAACTGACCCTCTCGGTGCGGGCGGCCGCGCTGCTGCTGACCAACATCGTTGTAACGCTGGGCGCGATTGAAGTCATCCGCCGCAGTGTCAAACGCACCACCAAAGCCCGGGTGGCCTTCCCGCAACGCGCTGTAGCCCGCCCGCCGAAAGAAGAAGCCGCCTGAAGCGGCCGGATTTGAGGAGTAGCGTATGACCCCGACGCAAGTCATCTTTATTATTACGGCGGTGGCCACCGTGCTGGCGGCCCTGATGGTTGTCAGCCGCCGCAACCTGGTGCATGCCGCCCTGTTTCTGGTTATCACCCTGTTTGGGGTGGCGGTCAATTTCATCCTGCTGGATGCGCCCTTCCTGGCGGTGGTACAGGTGCTGGTCTACATCGGCGCGATTGCGATCCTGATGATTTTCGCCGTCATGCTCACCCGCAACATTCAGGACGATGGCGCTGGCGAAGCCTTCAACAAAAATGTGGGCATGGCCGGACTGGTCAGTTTTCTGGTGCTTAGCCTGCTGATTGTCACGCTGGGTGGCTGGGCCGAATTCCGGGCGCTGCCGCCAGTCGCCAACACCAGCGGGGCAGTGGAAGCGCTCGGCCTGGCGCTGGCCTCGGCCGATGGCTACGTCCTGGCCTTTGAAGTCGCTTCGATGCTGTTGCTGGGTGCGCTGGTTGGGGCCATCTTTGTGGCCTGGCCGCGTAAAAACGAGAACGAGTAAAGGAGCCAGGCACCCATGATCCCACTTTCCTGGTATCTGCTTTTGGCCGCGGCCCTTTTTGCGGTCGGGCTGTTCGGCGTGCTGGCGCGTAAGAACGCCATCGCCATTCTGATGGGCGTGGAGTTGATGCTCAACGCCGTGAACATTAACCTGGTGGCCTTCTGGCGCTATCTGGATGTGCAGGCGATTGCCGGGCACGCCTTCGCCGTGATGGTCTTTGCCGTCGCCGCCGCCGAAGTGGCCGTGGGCCTGGCGCTGGTGATTTCGCTCTACCGCCGCCGCCAGACAGTGGCCGCCGACCAGATTGACCTGCTGAAATGGTAAGCGGGTATTTCAGAGCTGTGTGAGGAACTATGAACTTATCAATTGAAACCATCACCTGGCTGCTGCCCCTGCCACCCCTGCTGGCCTTTGCGCTGATTGTGCTGTTCACCAACAGGAACAATCGCTTGAGCCACAGCATTGCCGTGGGCGCGGCCGCCCTGTCCTTTTTGGGCAGCGTTTATGTACTGGCGCATGCCTTTGCGGACAGCCACTTTGGCGAGCACCCAATTGAATCGTCCATCCCCTGGTTGCAGACCGGCGCCACCACGTTTAACATCGGCGTCCTGATTGACCCGCTCTCGGCCGTGACCCTGGCCTTTGTGGCCGTGTGCGTGCTGATGATCTTCATCTACAGCATCGGCTACCACAATTACGGCCAGCCCAAAGGCGACCATGACCACAAGGGTTTCCCGCCCCACGGCGCCACCGAGCACGGCCACACCGTCTTGAGCATCGAGCCGATGTACGCCCGCTTCTTTGCCTTTATTGGTCTGTTCGCCTTCGGCATGTACACCCTGGTGGTGTCCGATAACCTGCTCACCCTGTTTGTGGGCTGGGAAATCATGGGCCTGTGCTCCTACCTGCTGATTGGTTTCTGGTTTGGCAAGGAGAGCGCCCGGGATGCCGCCAAGAAAGCCTTCATGACCACCCGCATCGGCGATGTGTTCATGCTGCTCGGCATCGCTTACCTGTATGCCGAAACCGGCACGCTTTCCTTCCGCGCCATCCTCTACAATGAAGAAGTCCTGAATCTACTGGCGACGACGCCCTCCTGGTTTGGCCTCTCGGCCGCCGGGCTGATTGGTCTCCTGCTCTTCATCGGTACCATCGGCAAGAGCGCCCAGTTCCCCCTGCACGTCTGGTTGCCGGACGCGATGGAAGGCCCGACCCCGGTCAGCGCCATGATTCACGCCGCTACAATGGTCTCGGCCGGCGTCTACATGGTCGCCCGCATGTTCCCGCTGCTCTCGGCGGGCTGGCATGAAGGCGGCGCCCTCACCCCCGCCATGACCGGTATGGCGGTTATCGGCGCGTTCACCGCCTTGTTCGCCGCCACCATCGCCCTCGCCCAGAACGACATCAAGCGCGTCCTGGCCTACTCCACCATCTCCCAACTCGGCTACATGATTGCCGCCCTCGGTATTGGCGCCTTTGTGGCCGCGGCCTTCCACCTCGTCACCCACGCCTTCTTCAAGGCTCTGCTCTTCCTCGGCTCCGGCTCGGTCATTCACGGCATGGAGCACGGCGTGCTGCACACCGGCAACCACAAGGTCGACCCGCAGGACATGTGGAACATGGGCGGCCTGCGCAAGAAGATGCCGCGCACCTTCTGGACTTTCCTCATCGGCGGCATGGCCCTTTCCGGCTTCCCGATTATCACCGCCGGCTTCTGGTCCAAGGATGAAATCCTGGCGGATGCCTGGGCGCACCATCACTATGTCGTCTTCGGCGTGCTGGCGCTCTCGGCCCTGCTGACCGCTTTCTACACCATGCGCCAGATTACCCTGACCTTCCTTGGCCAGCCGCGCACCAAAGAGGCCGAACACGCCCACGAAACCCCGCTGACCATGACCGGCCCGCTGATGATTTTGAGCGTGTTTGCCATCGCCGCCGGCTGGGTGGGCATTCCGGAGCACTTCCCGGTGCTCGGCCCGATGATTAACAACAACTGGTTCCACCACTTTGTCGGCAGCACCCTGCTGAATCCGCCGCACGCGATTGATTTCAGCATCATCCCGCTGGCGACCTCGGTAGGGGTGGCGCTGGGCGGCCTGTTGCTCGGCTACCTCGCTTACCGCAACGCCCAGACTGACCCACTCAAGAAACTGCTGGGGCCGGTGCACAAAATTCTGGAAAACAAGTACTACGTGGATGAACTGTACGACCGGGCCTTCATCCAGCCCGCCAAGAAAATCTCGCACGACTTCGCCTATCTGTTCGTGGACCGCAACCTGATTGACGGTACGCTGCACGCCCTGGCGGAGATTACCTTCTGGCTGGGCGGCATCTTCCGCAACAAGTTCGATGTCCCGGTCATCAACGGCTTTGGCGACTGGGTCGCCGATGCGGCCCAGTGGGCAGGGAATACCATCCGCAAAATCCAGACCGGCAGCATCCAGCAGTACATGCTGGTGAGCATGGTGCTGGCCTTTGTGGGCGTGTTCTTTTTCTTCTGGGTCACCCAGCCGTAATCGGAGTGAATGCAATGAATCAAACCATTTGGCTGACCCTCATCCTGTTCTTCCCCACCCTGGCGGCGGCGGTGGTGGCGTTGCTGCCCCGCGAGAACAAGCAACTGGCGCGGCGCGTGGCGTTTGTCGCCAGCCTCATCCCGCTGGCGCTGACCCTGTTCCTGTGGTTCGGCTTTGAAGCCGCCCCGGCCAACGCCGAGGGCTACAAATTCGCCGAACGCTACGAATGGTACGCCGCCATCAACTCGTCCTACCATGTCGGGCTGGACGGCCTTTCGATGACGATGGTGCTGCTCACCACCCTGCTCACCCCGCTGGCGATTCTGGCTTCCTTCAACGTTGAGAAAAACGTCCGGGCCTTCATGGCCCTGTTTCTCTTCCTGGAAACCGGCATGCTGGGCGTATTCATGTCCCTCGACCTGTTGGTGTTCTTCGTCTTCTGGGAAATCGGCCTCGTCCCGATGTACTTCCTCATCAACCAGTGGGGCAGCGAAGGCGGCGAACGCGAGCTGTGGGGCGGCCTGAAGGTCTCCGCCCGCACCTACGCTTCCTTCAAGTTCATGATTGTCACCATGGCCGGTTCGCTCGGTCTGTTGCTTGCCATCCAGTTGCTGGGCGTGGTCAATGGCACGTTTGACTTGCCGAGCATCGTGACCCAGTGGAACGCCCTGGCTGACAGCGACACCATTTTAGGCGGCTGGGCCAGCGTGGGCACGGTCAAGGTCTGGGCTTTCTGGGCCTTCGTGTTGGCGTTTGCCATCAAAGTCCCGGTGTGGCCTTTCCACACCTGGTTGCCGGATGCCCACACCGAAGCCCCAACCGCCGGCTCGATGATTCTGGCGGGCGTGCTGCTCAAACTGGGCGCCTACGGCTTCCTGCGCTTTGTGCTGCCGCTCTATCCGGAGCAGAGCGCCCAGTATGCCGGGGTGCTGGCCGGCCTCGCCACGATGGCGATTGTGATGGGCGCCTTTGCCGCCTACGGCCAGCAGGACTTCAAACGTCTGGTGGCGTACTCCTCGGTCAACCATATGGGCTTCGTGGTGCTGGGCATTGCTGCTGCAGCGCGCGCCGCCGGTACGCTGGATGCCAACATCGCCATGAATGGCGCCGTGCTCCAGATGTTCAACCACGGCCTTTCTGCCGCTGGGATGTTTTTCCTGGTCGGCGTGATTTACGAACGCCTGCACACCCGCGACCTGAACGCCTTTGGCGGCTTCTTCCCGCGCGTGCCGGTCTATGGTGGCATCCTGATTTTTACCAGCATGGCGTCGCTCGGCCTGCCGGGCCTGAACGGCTTTGTGTCTGAATTCCTGGTGGTGCGCGGCGCCTGGGCGGTCTTCCCCGGCTGGACGGCCATCAGCATGCTCGGCCTGCTGTTCACCGGCGCCTACATCCTGAAAGGGATTGCCAAGACCCTGCACGGCCCGGTCAACGAAGAAAGCGCTCACCACTTGAGCGAAATGAACGCCCGCGAACTGTGGGTGATGGCCCCCCTGATGGTGCTGATGCTGTGGCTGGGCGTGCTGCCCGGCTGGCTGCTGAACGTCATCAACAACGCCATGCAAGCCCTGTTCGGCTAGGCGGAGGAAAAGAGAGACTATGGCATTTCTACAATTCCTGAACGACTGGCCGGTACTCAGCCTCATCACCTTCCTGCCCGCCGTGGGCGGGATGGCGCTGCTGCTGATTCCCGGCGACCGTAAAGACACCATCTACAAGGTGGCCCTCGGGCTGGGCGCGGCGGTATTCCTGCTTAGCCTGCTGGTCTACCTCGGCTTTGAGGTGGATGGCGCCCGCTACCAGTTCATTGAAAAGTACAACTGGCTGCCGCAACTGGGCATCTCGTACTATGTGGCGGTGGATGGCATCAGCGCCCCGCTGGTGCTGCTGACCGGCATCGTGATGTTCACCGGCGTGATTATCTCCCAGCGCATTGATGAGCGGCCGCGCGAATTCTTCGCCTTCCTCTTCCTGCTGGCCACCGGCGTGTTCGGCGTGTTTGTGGCGCTGGACATGTTCGCCCTGTTCTTCTTCTATGAAATCGCTGTCTTCCCGATGTACCTGCTGATTGCCATCTGGGGCTGGAAGCAAACCCGCGAATACGCCGCCATGAAATTGACGATGTACCTCTTCATCGGGTCGGTGGTTTCGCTGGTCGGCGCACTGGCCATGTACTTCTCCAGCGGCCTCAAAACCTTCGACATGCTTGCTCTGGAAGGCGCCAACTTCTCGCCGGAATTCCAGATTCTGTGGTTCCCGTTCATCTTCATCGGTTTCGCAGTGCTGGGCGGTATCTTCCCCTTCCACAACTGGTCGCCGGATGGTCATGTGGCCGCCCCCACCGCCGTTTCCATGTTCCACGCCGGCGTGCTGATGAAGCTCGGCGCCTTCGCCGCCCTGCGGGTCGGCATCATGCTCCTGCCGGAGGGCGCCAAGTTCCACCTGCCGTGGATGATACTTCTCACCCTCGTCAATGTAGTCTATGGCGCTTACATCGCCATGGTGCAGACCGACTTCAAATACGTCATCGGCTTTTCCTCGGTCTCGCACATGGGCCTGGTGGTGATGGGCTTTGCCAGCCTCACCCCGGAAGGCTACATCGGCGCCGGCGTGCAGATGGTCAGCCACGGGATTATGACCGCCCTCTTCTTTGCCGTGGTCGGTATGATTTACGACCAGACCCACACCCGCGAACTCTCCAAACTGGGGGGCATGGTACAAAAGATGCCTTTCGTGACCTTCGCCTTTATCATCGGCGGGTTGGTGAGCATGGGCATGCCCGGCCTCTCCGGCTTTGTGGCCGAGTTCCCCATCTTTATGGGGGTGTGGCTCTCGGATAAGCCCTGGATTGCGATTGTGGGCGCGATTTCCATTGTGATTACGGCGGCCTACATCATCCGCCTTATCCGCCGCGTGTTCTTCGGCGAGTTCCCGGCCGAGTTTGAAGGCCATGTGCATGATGTCAAACCAAGTGAAAAATTCGCTCTCGGCCTGCTGACGCTGGTGCTGATACTCATCGGCGTATTCCCCGGCGTGATTGTGCCGATGGTGGAAGCGGGCGTAGATCAGGTCTTCGCCCTGTTGGGAGGGATGTAACCGATGGCTCCAAATTATCTGGCTATTCTGCCTGAAATCAGCCTGGCGGTTCTGGCGTTTATCCTGCTGGTCATTGACCTGCGCCTGCCGCAGGGCCGCAAGACCGTGCTGGCTGGCATCACTGCCGCCGGTTTGGCGGCTGTGATGGTGATTACCGTGCTGTTCGCCCGCCCGAGCGCGGCCCCTGAAAGCGTGTGGGGCGGCATGCTGCGCCACGATACGGCCGCTTTCGTCTTCCGCCTCATCTTCCTGTTTGGGGCGGCCGTCACCGCCCTGTTCACCATCGGCTGGAAGCAGATTGAAAAGCGCGGCGAATTCTATGTGCTGATGGTGCTTTCGACCCTCGGCATGACCCTCATGGGCGCGGCTGGCGACCTGATTATGCTCTTCCTCGCCATTGAGACCGCTTCCATCCCGCTGTATGTGATGGCGGGCTTCATGACCGGCGATGACAAATCGACCGAGTCGGGCTTCAAGTACCTGCTCTTCGGGGCGCTCACCAGCAGCATCATGGTCTATGGCTTCAGCCTGCTGTATGGCTTTGGCGGCACGACTGACATCTACAAACTGGCCGCCGCCGTTGGCAGTGGTGAATTACCGGTGCTCGGCCTGCTGGGCGCGCTGGTTCTCACCCTGGCGGGCTTCGGCTTCAAAATCGCGGCCGTGCCGTTCCACTTTTGGGCGCCGGATGTGTACGAAGGCGCGCCGACCCCGGTTACTGCCTTCCTGTCCACCGCTTCCAAGGCGGCTGGCTTTGCCGTGGTGGCGCGCTTCATGCTGGCGGCCTTCCCGGCCGAGGTCTTGCCGCAAGGGCTGGGCGTGATTGCGCTGGTGTCTGTGCTTTCCATGACGCTCGGCAATGCCGCCGCCCTCTCCCAGAAGAACGTCAAGCGCCTGCTGGCTTATTCATCGATTGCCCACGCCGGCTATGTGCTGATGGGCGTGGCCGCTGCCAGCCTGCTGGGCGTAACCAGCGTGGTGTACTATTTGGCGGTGTATCTGGTCACCAATCTGGCCGCCTTTGGCGTGGTCATCATCTTCTTCAACACGGTTGGCTCGGATGAAATCAAGGACTATGCTGGCTTGAGCCGCCGCAGCCCGGCCCTGGCGCTGGCGCTGATGCTGGCCTTTCTCTCGTTGGCGGGCGTACCGCCGCTGGGCGGCTTCTTCGCCAAGATTTTGGTCTTCGCCGCTGCCGTGGAAGCTGGCCTGATCTGGCTGGCGATTGCCGGCGTGTTGAATGCCATCCTCGGCCTGTACTACTACCTGATGGTGCTCAAGGTCATCTACCTCGACCGCAGTGAAAATGACAACCAGCCGGTAACCGTCGCTCGCCCGCATGGGGTTGCGCTGGTGGTCTGCCTGCTGCTGGTGGTCTTCCTCGGTACCATCTTTGGCCCGATGTACGACTGGTCGGTACTGGCCGCCGGCGGTTTGTTCTAGACCGCCCATGAATTTGGACGCCGGGCAGGTTCTTTTGCGAGAAACTGCCCTGAATCAGTCCCAATTCATTGACGCAAAAAGACTTTGTGATATAATTCTCAACCGGTGAGCGACCTGAACCAACTCCCTTCGCCCAAAGCGGCGCTGCGCAAGACCTACCAGATGGTCCTGCTAAGCACCGGGCTGACAGGGTGTGTGACGTTCCTCATCATCGGGAGTGCGATTTTCCTGGGACTTTGGCTCGATCGAACTCTGGGAAATTCACGGAACATTGTTACGCTGGTGCTTATTTTGCTGAGCGTGCCGCTGAATGTGGTGGCGCTGTATGGAGTGGTGCGGTTTACTACCCGCCGCCGCCTGCCGGTAGCTCAGAATGACCCTCAACAGGAGGACGCAGACCGTGTCTGAAACGCATGCTGCTGAAAAGAAAACCGGTTGGCGCTGGGGCGTGAGCCGCTGGATTTTGCTGGCGGTTGTCATCATAGGCTTCTGGCTTACCAGCCTCTGAGCCAGCCTCTACCCGCCCACCCGCCCGGCGATTTTCCTGCCGGCCGAAGCCGTCTTCGGTACCGATTACGCCCCGCTGGGTACTTTCCTCGGGTATCCCTTCTATATCACCAATACATTCATTGCCACCATCATTGCCGATGTCTTCCTGCTGCTGGTGCTGGTGTTCGCCATTCGTCCGGCCCTCAAAAAGGGCATTGACCATGTCGCCGGCGGCGTGGCCGGCTTCTTTGAAGCCTTCCTCGAAATTATCTATAATCTCACCCAGGCCACGGCTGGCAAGTGGACCCGCACCATCTTCCCCTGGTTTGCGGGCATCACCCTGCTGGTGCTGGTGATGAACTGGATGGAACTCTTACCCGGCGTGGACTCGATTGGCACCTTCAGCGACCACCATGCCCATGAAATCCACCACTTTGATGAAATCTGCCAGACGTCCACCTTCCACATCGGCAGTCTGGAAGTCGTAAACGTTTGGGCGGACCCGGCCCACCCCGAAAGTGTGGCGGAATGCTCACACGCCATCATCCCGTGGGTGCGCGCCACCGCCACCGACCTCAACTTCACCGTTGCGCTGGCGTTGATTTCCGTAGTAATGATCCAGGTGATTGGCGTGAAGGCTCTCGGCATCTCGTATTTCGAGAAGTTCTTCTACGTCCGCACCCTGTTCACCAAACCCTTCTTCGGCCTGATTGACTTCGCCGTCGGGTTGTTCGAGATTGTTTCGGAACTCTCCAAAATCATCTCGTTCTCGTTCCGTTTGTTCGGTAACATCTTCGCCGGTATGGTGCTGCTGCTGGTGCTGGGCACGCTTATCCCGGTTGGGGCTATGGCTGGCGTCATGATGCTGGAGTTCGCCGTCGGCCTGATTCAAGCCATCGTGTTCGGTATGCTGACGATGGTCTTCATGTCGCAGGCCACCCACTCGCACCACGGCGGCGGCGAAGAGCACCACTAATTCTGTGATCTTCGGGCGGCACATCGCCCGGTTGATGCAAACAACTTTATGGCGGTCAACCCGCCCCAGATCAAATCGTTCGGAGGAATAAACAACATGGAGCTTACACCTGAAGTTGCACAAATTCTGGCTGGCGCAATCAAACTGATTGGCGCAGGCATTGCGATGATTGGCGCCGTGGGCGCCGGCCTGGGCGTCGGTATGGCGACCTTCGGCGGCGTGCAGGGCATCGCCCGCAACCCGGATGCCTCCAGCGAGATCCAGACCAACATGATTCTCGGTATCGTGTTCACCGAGGCGGTCGCGATCTACTGTCTGGTGGTCGCCATGCTCATCATCTTCGTCGGCTAAGACCAACCGGCTGACAAAGGAGGCCCCCATTGGAAAAGCTAGGTATTAACTTAGGCTTTGTAATTGTTCAGATAATCAACTTTGCGATCGTCTTCCTCATCCTGCGCAAATGGGCATTCATTCCGATTGCCAACGCGCTGGAAGCCCGCCGCACCCGGATTGCCCAGGGTCTGGAAGATGCCCGTGTGGCCGCCGAAGCGCGTGCCAACGCTGAAGTGGAAGCCGAGAAAATCATCGCCGAGGCCAACACCAGGGCCGCCAGCATGGTTCGCGAAGCCACCCAGCGAGCCGAAGAAGCCAACAAGGACGTGCGCGCTGCCGCCGAAGCCGAAGCGAAGAAAATTCGCGAAGCCGCGCTGGCCGAAGCCGAAGCCTCCAAGGCCAACCTGCTGGCCGAAGTCCGCAAGGATGTGCCGGCGCTGGTCATCGCTGCCGCCCAGAAACTGGTGGGCGAAGCGCTGGACGAGAAGCGCCAGCGCGCCCTGATTGATGAATTCTTCTCCGGCATCAAGGGCGGCAAGGTCGAAGTCGCCAGCGCTGAAGGCGATGCCACCGTCACCAGCGCCCTGCCGCTGACCGATAGCGAGAAGACCACCGTCAAGAAGTCGCTCAAGGGCGACGTGACCTTCAAGGTTGACCCCCGCATTCTGGGTGGCCTGGTGGTGCGTGTCGGCGATAAGGTCGTGGATGGTTCCGTGGCCGGCAAGCTCGATAGCATGCGCCAGACCCTCAAGTAAGCTCGAATTGTTGAAAGTCAGACGCCCGGCCATTTGGCTGGGCGTTTTTCTTTAGGCCGGTTCTTGATACAATTGCCCGCTGAAAGGATATGCAATGACATTAGATTGGGAACTCCTCTTTCAACTTGCCAACACACTTGTCTTGCCCTTCTGGGCGCTGATGCTCTTCGCCCCGCGCTGGCGTTGGACCGAAAAAATCCTCGGCTCGCTCTGGTGTATCGCGCCTTTCGCGCTGTTGTATGTAGCCATGCTGCTCTCGCAGGTCGGCGAACTCTCGCAGGGTTCGGGCGCCGCGCTCCTGCCGCCCACCCTGGCCGGGGTGGCCGCCGGGCTGGGCACGCCGGCGGGCGCTACCATCGGCTGGACCCATTTCATCGCCTTTGACCTGTTCGTGGGCCGCTGGATTTATCTGGATAGCCGCGCCACGCCCCGCCACCCGCTCTGGCTCGGCCTGATTCTTTTCTTCACCTTCATGCTCGGCCCATTCGGTTTTCTGCTCTACCTGCTGGATAAAACCCTGCGGGCGGCACGGGCGGCCTGAACGTATGCCGATCCTCACTGACCTCTTCGCCGGTTTTCCAACCCTCACGCCCGTGCCTCCCGGGCTGGCCGTACGCGGCATTCAGGTTGATTCGCGCCTTGTGCAGCCGGGCGACCTGTTCGTGGCGGTGGTGGACACCGTGGACCGCTACCGCTTTCTCGACGAAGTCGTGAAGCGCGGCGCAGTGGCGGTGCTGGGCGAGAAGCCTGACCCCGGCCTGCCGATTCCCCACATCCAGGTCGCCGATGACCGCGCCGCCCTGGCGCACGCCGCGGCCCTCTTTCACGGCCAGCCTGCCCGCGACCTCACCCTGCTCGGCGTAACCGGCACGGACGGCAAAACCACCACCAGTAACTTCCTCTATCACATCCTGCAGGCGGCCGGCCTGAACACCGGCATGGTCACGACCGTCAATGCCCTCATCGGCGAGCAGGTGCTGGATACCGGCTTTCACGTCACCACGCCCGAAGCAATGGAAGCCCAGGGCTACCTGCGCCAGATGGCCGATGCCGGCCTGACCCATGCCATTTTTGAAATGACCTCACATGGCCTCGCCCAGCAGCGCGGGGCACGCGCCGATGAGTTTGATATCGCTGTGGTGACCAACATCACCCATGAGCATCTGGATTACCACGGCTCGTACGAAGCCTACCTGGACGCCAAAGCCCGCCTGTTTGAAGGGCTGGATGCGCGGATAAACAAAGCCCGCCCGATTGAACCCCTGGCGGTGCTGAACCGCGATGACCGTTCCTATGAACCCCTGCAGGGCCGCTTCAACGCCCGCCGCGTCACCTACGGCATGCATCCGGAGGCCGATGTACACGCCGAGGACATCCAGAATACGCCTGAATTTATGCGTTTCACCGCCGTTGGCCCGGGCTTTCGCTTCCCGGTGGAAACCCCCCTGTTCGGCCATTACAATGTCTATAACGCTCTGGCGGCCATTTGCGCCAGCGTGATTGGGCTGGGCATTAAGCCGGAGGCCGCCGCAGAAGGCATCCGGGCGCTGGCAGGCGTGCCCGGCCGCATGGAACGCATAGACCTCGGCCAGCCGTATTACGCCATTGTGGATTTTGCCCACACGCCGTTTGCCCTGCAGGCCGCCTTAGAAGCTGGGCGGCGCATCACCCAGGGCAAAGTAATTGCCGTTTTTGGCTCGGCGGGCTTGCGCGACAAAGCCAAACGCCGCATGATGGCTGAGACCTCCATTGAACTGGCGGATTACACCGTGCTGACCGCCGAAGACCCGCGCACCGAATCGCTGGAAGGCATTCTGGCGGAGATGGCCGCTGGCGCTGAAAGCAAAGGCGGCGTGGAAGGCCGCAACTTCTGGCGCGTGCCAGACCGCGGCGAGGCCCTGCGTTTTGCCCTCACCCTTGCCCAGCCCGGCGACCTCGTGCTGGCGCTGGGCAAGGGGCATGAGCAGAGCATGTGCTTCATCGAAACCGAGTACCCCTGGGATGACCGGGTGGCCCTGCGGGCGGCGCTGGCCGAGCAATTGGGGGTAGAAGGGCCTGCCATGCCCAGCCTGCCCACCCAGAACAAAGTCTGACAAAAAAGGGTTGGCTCAACGCCAACCCTTTTTATTACTCAAACCTGGAGCGGGCTAATCGTCTTCTTCCTCATCCTCGCCCCCGGAATCATCTTCTCCACCGTCGTCATCACCGTCATCGTCCGCGCCTGAATCATCATCAGACTCATCCTCATCGTCAGAGCCGTCGTCCTCGCCGGTATCGTCCTCGTCCTCAAAACCGTCATCATCGCTATCATCGCCGTCATCCGCGTCTTCGCAGAAGTCAGTATCATAGTCCAGACAGAAGTCCTCATCCACCTCGCAACCTTCGCCGGTGTCGTAATCGCACTCGTCTTCCAGCTCGCAGCCCTCACCGGTATCAAAATCGCAATCCTCCCCGAAATCTTCCTCATCAAGCAACCCAAGCTCCAGCGCCAGCCAGAAGGCTTCTTCCTCCCCTTCAAACCACTCATTGAAGTCATAGGCATCCATCGGTTCCACATCGTCCGGCGGCAGGTCGGGGTCAATCGCCCGGCTGCGCTGGCCGTTGGTCAGGCTGACTTCACCGGCGTTGGTCGCCAGCGTGCACTGGCCCTCGAGGCAGGTCACGATTGTACGGCCGCTGCTGGGCACGCGCACATTCAGGTAAGAGCCGCGCACCGAGGCCACGCCCGAGTTGGTTTCCACTTCGGCGCTGCCGCCGTTCAAGATGATGAACATACTGCCGCCGGTCAGGTTGAATTCCGAAGCCGGGTCATTCAGGTCATCATTCATGGCGGTCAGGGTAAAGGCGCTGTTCGGGCCCAGCCGGGTGACGGTGCCTTCGGTAAAGCGGATGGCCGCTCGGCTTTCGGCGCCAGTGGCGAGTTGTTGGCCAGCCTGAATGGTCTGGCCGGTTTTGGCCGCTTGCCAGGCATCGGCCTCGCTGGCGCGCCACTGTACCTCGCCTTCGGCGCTTTCCAGCGTGGCTGTGCGCGGGACGGTGGTAGCGGTGGCTTCAGCGGCCGGGGCGGCGGTGTCACCGCCGGGGCTGCCAGCCGCCGGCGCTTCGGCCACTGGTGTGGCGGGGGTACCGCAGGCCGCCAGCAGCAGGGCCAGAATTAGGACAAAAGAGAGGGGGGTGAGATGAGTTCGCATGGGGGTCTCCTGTTTGTTCTCTGATTAGAAGCCCGCGCCCTGAATTGCGCAAGGGCCAATTTTTGAAACAAAAACGGGCTTCATTGCGAAGCCCGTTTCAGGTACTCAAGTTTGGTTCTAGCGCCGTCCGCCGCGGTCGCCGCCCCGATTGCGGTCCCCGCCGCCGCGCCCGCCACGGTCGCCACCCCGTCCGCCGCCGCCCCCGCCGCGCGGGCCAGAGGGCTTGTCGCGTTCACGCGCTTCTTCCAGCGTCCAGCCTTCCAGCACGGCTAGGCGGCTCAAGCGCACCTTGCCGTTGCTGTCAATGTCGGTCACCATTACGGTGATTTCATCGCCCACGTCAGCGATATCCGCCACGCGTTCCACTCGGCTGGTATCCAGCTGGCTGATGTGTACCAGCCCGTCCTGCCCGGGGATGAGTTCCACAAAGGCGCCGAAGTCCACCACCCGCACCACCTTGCCGGTGTAGATGCGGCCGAGTTCAACCGATTCGGTCAGGCGTTCCACCTGCTCGCGCGCCATGCGGGCCGCGTCGCCATCCGAAGTGGCAATGAACACCGTGCCGTCTTCGCCGATGTCAATCTTGGCGCCGGTCGATTCCTGGATGGCGCGGATGGTCTTGCCGCCCGGGCCGATGACCGCCCCGATTTTATCCACCGGGATCTGGACGGTGATGATACGCGGCGCATGCGCCTTGAGTTCCGGGCGCGGGGCCGAGAGCGTTTCCATCATCTTATCGAGGATGTGGGCGCGGCCGGCCTTGGCCTGATTCAGGGCTTCAGCCATCATGGCCGGGGTCAGCCCGGAGATTTTGATGTCCATCTGCAGGGCGGTAATGCCTTTGGGTGTCCCGGCGACCTTGAAGTCCATATCGCCGAGGTGGTCTTCCAGCCCCTGAATGTCGCTCAAGATGGCGTATTTTTCGCCTTCCTTGATTAAGCCCATGGCAATACCGGAAACCGGCGCCTTAATCGGTACGCCCGTATCCATCAGCGCCAGGGTGCTGCCACACACGGAACCCATCGAGGTTGAGCCGTTGGAAGACAGGGCTTCGGACACCAGGCGCAGGGTGTAGGGGAATTCTTTTTCGTCCGGGATGACCGCCAGCAGGGCGCGTTCCGCCAGGGCGCCGTGCCCGATTTCGCGGCGGGAAGAGCCGCGCAGGAAGCGCACTTCGCCGGTGGAGAAAGGCGGGAAGTTGTAATGGTGCAGGTAGCGTTTCTCTTCCTGCGGGGTCAGGCCGTCAATCATCTGCGCATCGCGCGGCGTGCCGAGCGTGGCAATCGTCAGGATCTGGGTTTCACCGCGGGTGAAGATGCCGGAACCGTGCGCCATCGGGGCGTAGTCCACATCACACCAGATCGGGCGGATTTCATCCGATTTACGGCCATCCGGGCGGGCGCCCATGTTAAGGATGCGCTCGCGCACCACCGCTTTGTGGGCGCTTTCAAAGGCTTCGCGCACCGGGCCGAGCATGGCTTCGTCTTCGCCGGCCACGCTGGCAAGGACTTCGTCGCGCACTTTGTTCAGCAGGTCGTCGCGGCCGGCCTTGTCCAGGCTGGGGGCCTTCTCGTACAGGTCAGCGAGGCCGGGGCGGGCAGCTTCCAGCACCCGGGCTTTGAGGTCCGGGTCCATCACCGCCAGCGGAATATCCGCCTTGGGCTTGCCGACTTCGGCGCGCATCTTTTCCTGCACGTCAATCAACGGCTGGATGGATTTATGCGCCAGTTCCAGGGCTGCGACCATGTCTTCTTCAGTAACCTGGTCGGCGCCGGCTTCCACCATAAGGATGGCGTCGCGCGAACCGGCTACCCGCAGATCCAGGTCACCCGCTTCGATTTCTTCAAACGTTGGGTTGACGATGAAGTTGCCATCCACCCGGCCGATGCGCACCGCCCCAATGGGGCCGTTCCAGGGCGTATCCGAAATATGCACGGCCGCGCTGGCGGCGTTAATCGCCAGCACATCCAGCGGGGTTTCGGTGTCCGCTGAAATGGCATACATGATGACCTGAATTTCATTGCGCATGCCCTTGGGGAACAGCGGGCGCAGGGGCCGGTCGGTCAGGCGCGAGGTCAGGATGGCGTTTTCCGAGGGGCGGCCTTCGCGGCGGAAAAACGAGCCCGGGATGCGCCCGCCGGCGTACATGCGCTCTTCAAAATCCACGCTCAAGGGCAGGAAGTCCACGTTTTCACGCGGTTTGCTGGCCATGGTGGCCGCCGCAAAAATGAGCGACTGGTTGAGCCGCACGGATACCGCGCCGCCAGCCTGACCGGCCAGTTTGCCGGTCTCGAACGAGATGGTCTTTCCACCGACCTCGGCGGAAAAAACTTTTGCTACAGGATTCATAAACTTGTTCCTCCGAACTTGTTTTCCCACCGGGTCAGGAACTGGAAATTGGCGATAACGTGCTTCTTTTGCTGCGTGCGCCCGTTATCAGCAAGTTCCAAATCCCAACCGGCTGGGCGTATAGTGATGGCCGGGTATTTCCCGGCGAAACGAAAGAGTAGATGGCCGGTTGACCATCTACTCTCGTTTTGCGTTATTTCCGCCGGATGCTCAACTTGTCCGTAATCTGCATGTAGGAGGCATAGTCCTTTTTGCGCAGATAGGTCAGCAGGCGGCGGCGGCGGCCCACCAGCTTGAGTAACCCGCGGCGGGTACTCTCATCGTGCTTGTGGGTGCGCAGGTGCTCGGTGAGCTGGGTGATGCGGCTGGTGAGCAGGGCAACCTGAACTTCCGGCGAGCCGGTATCGTCAGCCTTGCGCTGATATTCCCCAATCACCTTTTCTTTAACTTCTTTCTGTAACGGCATGACGTCTGCAATCTCCTTTTTGTGTCGTTTGTGCAGGGTCTCCAGGCAACGAGCGTTGTGCGCCAATTGCCGGTCGAGTCAACTGGACATTCTACCATGAATTTTGGCTGACTTACGAAGAGCTTTTGCTACTTCCCATCAAATACGGGCGGCTCATCTCTTATAATGGGGAGAGAGTTCCTGCTGGAGGGACGTTTGATACAACAAATTGGTCGCTGGCTTACCCCACCTCATACCCTCAACACCACCTATGCCTACCGCAGCCGGTTTTTGCAGGCCTCGCTCTGGGCTACAACCGTTGCCTGCCTGCTGTTTGCCGGGCTGAATTATTCCGGCGTATTCAGCCCGATCGTTCAGGTCTTCCTCGGCATTGGCGCTTTTAGCCTGTTCGGTTTGTGGCTCAATCAGCACGGCCAGTACTCTCCGGCGGCGGCGTTATTGCTTGTAATGGTGTTTGCCGGGATGAACTTCAACTTGTATGATGGCGGGGGGCTGCACGACCCCGGCATTGCCGCTTACCCTATCTTCATCCTCATGTGCGGGTTTCTCTTTGGGCGCGTGGCCGTTCCGCTGGCGTTAATCCTGAACCTCGCTTCGCTGGCATGGATTTTTTATGGTTCGCGCTGGGGCTGGCTTGAGTTTGCCAACCTCCCTTCGGTTAACCGTACGCTGGTATTGGTTATTCTGTGCGGCGTGACCGCCGTCGTTTCCTGGGTGCTGATTGAAGCCTGGGAAAAAACCGTCGAGAATATCCGGACCACCTATGAGCAAACGCTCACTGGCTGGGCCAAAGCGCTGGAACTGCGCGACCAGGAGACCGAAGGCCACAGCCGCCGGGTGACCGAGCTGGCAGTCGCTCTGGCGCAGGCCCTGGGTTTGCGCAACGAGGCCCTGGAAGCCGTCCGGCAGGGCGCGATTTTGCACGACATTGGCAAGATGGGCATTCCGGATGCGATTTTGCTCAAGCCCGGGCCGCTGACTGACGCTGAACTCGAAATCGTAAAAACCCATCCTTCTCTGGCAGCCGAACTCTTGCATCAAATCCCCTACCTGAATTTGGCGTTAGATATCCCGCGTTATCACCATGAACGTTGGGATGGCAGCGGCTATCCCAACGGGCTGGAAGGCGAGCGCATCCCGTTGGTGGCGCGGCTGTTTTCAGTGGTGGACAATTGGGACGCCCTTAACTCTGACCGCCCCTACCGCCCGGCCTGGCCGCGTGCTGAAGTGGTTCAGTACCTGGAGCAAAACGCGGGCGTTAAATTCGACCCACGTATTGTTACCACCTTCCTCGCCATGATGCAGGATCGCGAAACCGGAAACGTGGTTGAAGCTACCCGCTAATCCGCTGGCCGGGCGCCGCGCGCCGCGGCCTTGAGGGTCTGGGCGTGTTCGGGCGGGAAAAATTCCAGGCTGTTACGTACCAACCAGGCGGCATTTGGGTTGCCATCTGCCAGCCATTCGCGCAGAAAGTAGGCCGTTTCAGGGGCGGAGGCGCGTGCCAGCGCCGCCAGTAACCGCACCAGCGAGGGCCGCAGCCGGGTGTTGTGTTGGCCTACCAGGGGGCCCAACAAGTGGTACAGGCGCGGCAGGTTGTTGAACCCGGTTTCTTCCAGCAGCGCGCGCAGGGCTCGCACCCCCAGCCGCTGCTCGCGCAGCGCTTCACTTTCCAGCCAGGTCTGAACCTGGCCAAAGAAAACCTCTGGCGCTTCCAGCCGCAGGCGGGCGAGGGCATCGCTGGCGAGGGCCGGAATCAGGGTTTCTTCTTCGTTCACGCGCCCCCAACTCTGGATGCGTTCCAGCGTCTGGCTGGCGGTCTCTGTGGGCAGGTTGCCCAGCAGGCGGCAGGCCAGCAGGCGGGTTTCAAAGACTGGCCGTGCCCATAAAATATCTGCCAGGGCCAGGGCGGCTTCGGGTTGGCGGGCGGCGCGCGGTTCCAGTTCAGCCAGCACGCGGGCCAGGGCTGGCGCGGGCAGGTTATGGTGTTTGAGCAGCGGCGCAGTCTTTTGGGTGTCTTCACTCTGGCGGCGCTGGGTGCGGTCGGCGTAAAATTCCAGCAGGGCTTCCAGCTCGTACAGAAAGCGCTCCGGGCGGTCAAACCACTCGGCGAGGTCAGCGGCCTGGCGGCGCAGGCGGGCGGGGTCAATGGCAGGCATAGGTGGGAGATAAATCGGGCGGGTGGAAAGTTAGCCAGCCGTCAGGCGTTCAAACAGGGTCAGGCCCGCGTCCACATCCGGGGCGTAGTGCAAAATCTCCAGATGGGAAGCGTTAATATAGGCGGCCTGGCTGGCGGCAAAGACGGCCAGCGTTTCCTGCCAGCCGGAACCAATCAGGATGAATGGCACGGTCGGCAGGGCGGCGGTTTGCATCTGGTTCCACTTCATCCCCACCTCGGCCAGCGTACCAATCCCGCCCGGCAGGGCAAAGGCCGCCTGCCCGGCTGCCACCAGGTAGAGCAGCCGCTCGCGCAGCGTGGCAAAGCGGATTTCTTCCGTGACCCACGGGTTGGGGCCAACGGGCCGGAAGCGTTCGATTTCATCGCAGGTCACGCCCACCGCCTGGCCGCCGGCTTCGTTGGCGCCGCGCGAGACCGCTTCCATCGTACCGATGTAGCCGCCGGTAAAAACGCGGTGGCCGGCCTGCGCCAACTGCTGGCCCAGCAAATAGGCCTCCTGGTAGGCCGGTTCGCCTTCTTTCGGGCTGGAACCGCCAAAGATGGTTACATCCATGTTTTGCTACTCCTTGGGCAGGCGGCGGCTGGCGGCGGCCCGCACCGGCTGGAAGAGCAGTTCCTCCAGTTGGGGCAGGCGCTCGTCCAGCAGGGCTTCCGGGATGCTCGCCAGCAGTTCCACCCAGTCGGCGGCAAAGGTCCACAGCAGGGCGCTATCCCACAGGGTTTGCCAGTCGGTTTCATTCCAGCGCTGGCCGTTGGCCAACTCGATGCGGCCGCGGTAGTGGGCCACCAGTTCGGCGGCCGGCACCGGCAGCGGCTCAAACCACCAGCGGCTGTTAAGCAGAAAGTGCATCAGGTCCAGCACGCCCGGCCCGATGGCGGCCTGCTCCCAGTCCAGCACGCTCAAGCTGCCATCCGGATGTACATGGATGTTGCCGGGCCAGTAGTCGCCGTGCAGCAGGGTGGCCGGGGCGGCCCGCAGGGGGGTCAGCACGTCCTGAATGTGCTCCACTATGCGTTTGATAATTCTTTGCAGGTCTTTGTCGCGCCGGAAACGGTTGCGGTTCTGGATGTCTGCGATTTTGAAGGCCCCGGATTCCACGGCCGATACATGGACATTCAGTTCGCTATCCAGCGGGCGCAGCAGCCACTGGTAGACGCCCAGGTCTTCGCCCAGGCCCCAGAAACGGTCATGCAGGGCCACCAGTTGGTCGGTCGCCAGCAGGTAATCGGTGGCGCGCCAGTCTTCGGCCGGGCGACCATCCGCTAACTGCCCCAGCACCAGCCACTGGCCGGCCGGGTCATAGGCCGCCAGGGGCGGGGTGCGCACGGGCAGGTGCTCGGCCAGCACCGAATACACGCTCACTTCACGCAGGCCGCTATCGGCCGTGCCGGCCCGGGTCGGTCCTTTTGGCTCTTTCACTACCAGGTCAAAGGCGGCTTTTCCCAGCGTACCCGCCGCCTGCACCCGGATGGCGCGCAAACGCCCCACGCTGGGGCGGCGGCCAGGTAGTTCATGTTCCTGTATGGTAGTGAGAGTCAGGCTGGGGTCGCCGCTGCGGCGGCGCAGGCTGGCGGTGAGGGCCGCCTGGCTGAAAGGCCACGGGCGGTCACCGGGCAGAACGGCGGCGTTTTCCGGCAGGGGTTCGGTCATGGGGTTGGCGGGTCACCGGGGCTGGGGTCTCCGATGTGGCGGCCCCCAGCCCAGGTGCGGGTGGCGTTGAGGGCCAGTTTGTCCAGTACGGCCTGTTCAAGGTCAATCTGGCAAATGCTGGCCAATTGTAACAGGTAGAGGGTGACGTCCGCCAGTTCACTCGCCAGAGCCTGCCGGTCCGGCGTTTCCTCGCCCCATTGGAAATGCTCCAGCACTTCGGCGGCTTCCAGCGCCAGCGAGGTAGCCAGGTTGCGGGGCGTTTGCGGGCGCGGGCTGTCTGGCTCGTACCAGCCTTTGCCCCGCACAAAGGCGTGCATCCGTTCGGTCAGGTCGCGCAAGTCCATGCGGGAAGTATACCTGCCGCGTTAACCATCCAGCAGTGCATCCAGGGCGGCGCGGGCGCTTTCGGCCTGGGCCGGCTGCCAGCCGTCCTCGGTGCTCATGCGGCGCAAATGCAGCAACACGGCTTGCTGTTCGCCGGCTGGCAGGCTGGCAAACGCCCGGCGGGTGCGCTCGGCCTTGCCGCTAAGGAGTTCCGTCCACAGGCTTTCAATCGGCTCCATGGTCAGGGGGCGCAAAACGCCAGCGGGTCGCGGATAACTTCGTAATCATAGGGCGCGGCGTAGGTGGAGAAGTAACTGGTGTCCGGCAGCAGGCTGAAGGCCCCGCCAAAGAACTGGTTGAACACCACGCGAAACGAATTGACCGGCGAAATATCCGGCGTGAGAGCCGCGGCGGACTGGCCGCCCAAATAGTAAGCGCTGAAAATCTGCATCCGTTCCTGCTTGTCAGCCAGAATGGCGCCGTGGTCGCCCTGAATCAGGATGACCGGCGGCGTGGATGATTCGGCGATAAGGGTCTGCACTAAGGCCAGAATGCGGGTGTTCAGGTAGCGTACCTGCTCGGCGTAGGCGCTGGCCGGGTCGGGGTCGGGCGGCGCTTCTGAACCATCCGCATTAAAGACATACGGCGGGTGCGGCGAAACGATATGCCCGAACACGAACTTGGGCCCGCTGGTCTGCGGCAGGCGCGCCAGTTCGTCCAGTACATACAGCACCCGCTCCCGGTGGATTTCCTCCTTGTAGCGCGTATCGGCGGTGAGGAAGGCGGGCAGGTTCTGGGCATCCAGCAGCAGGCGGGCGGCGCTGGTTTCCAGGGCCAGCGTTTCAAAATTGTTCAGGCTGGTGTCGCGGGCCGCCGGGGCCAGGTAGCGCTGGGCATCCCGCCACTCGGTCCAGGCAAAGCCGGTTTCAAAGGCAATCGTCTGGTAGCCGAGGGCCTCCAAATTGCGGCGCACCTGATTGTCCTTGATATACACTTCCAGGATGGTCTGGTCGCCGCGGGCCATGTCCTCGGGGGGCAGGAAGGTTTCCAGATAGGCGAGGTTAAGCGAAGACGCCAGCGACATGCGGGTCTGGGCGTAGTTGCTGCTGGCGCATTCGGCCACCACAAAGCCCTGCGCCTCCAGCCCGGTCACAAAGTCAGAAATGTCCACGCCGTAAGTTTCATCCAGTGAGTCGGCCCGGGCATAGGCGTCAAAAATGAGGTAGTAAATGTCCGGTGGCTGGGCCGGGGCGGTCAGCCCCAGCGGCGTGGCGGCCACACTGCGCTGGCGGGCGAGCTGGGTCGCCACCACCTGATAGACCGAGAAGGCCAGCCCCAGCGCCGCAATCAGGGTCAGGGCCTGCAACGGGTTGGTTGGCCGGGCGCGCCGCAAGGCCCACCACAGGGCGAACACCAGCAGCCCCAGCCACAACGGAGCCAGCAGTCGGTGGCGCGCCAGTTCCAGCAGCCCGGCTTCTTTCAGGGCGTTGTACACATGCCCATAGGTGAAAAACAGAATACAGACCAGGCTGGCGGCCAGCGCGGCCCGCCGCGGCGTCTGGTGAATCAGCCGCAGCAGGCCATACAGCGCCAGCCCGGCCAGCCCGGCCGCCAGCAGGGCGCGCAGCGCGGCCCGGATTTCCACCTCGCCAATGTTGGCCGCCAGCAGGGCGGCGATGGGGTACAACCCCCACAGCAGGGGCGCGAGCCACGGGCGTTTGTCCATTGCCGTCAGGCGCCCTTGCGTTCCAGCCAGTACAGGCGGCGTAGCGTGCCGGGCACATCCTCGGCAGCACGAATACTATAAACTTTGCTGAAGGCGGCTTCTAAACCGGCGCGGGTGTAGTGCGGGAAGATGTCCTCCCGGCTGGCCAGCAGTTTCTGCACCTGTGAGTCTTCTTTGGGCACAAACTCAATGATGAGCTGCGGCGCGAGGGTGGCGAAGTAGGCGGCCACATCCTCCAGCGGCAGGTTGTTGCCAATGGCCAGATGATGTATCAACGCCAATGCCAGCAGCAGGCCGGCCGGGCCGCGTTCGGCCAGGCTGGCGCGCTCGGCGTTGGCCCAGCCGAGGGCCGGGCTGGGGTTGGTGAGGTCCAGCAACAGCGGCAGCAGGTGGGTTTCCTTCTGGGCCTGTACCTGGCGGGCGTTCTTTTCCACCGCCGCCGGGTCAATATCCCATGCTACGGTCGGGATGCCCATACCGGCCGCGATGCGGCTGAAATGGCCGGTGTTGGCCCCCAGATCCCACACGCTGTTGGGTCGGGCCTGCTCCACAAACCTGCGCACCAGCGTTGCCTTCGCCTCCAGGGCGGCATCGGTGTAATTGGTGTCCTCGTAATAGTCGCCCCAGGCGGTGCCGCCCGGCCGCCAGTCCAGACTTTCCACTGTTCGTTTCAGGCTGTCCAGCAGGGCCAGAGACTGTTGCATGGAAACCCGCGTGGGCGTGTCTGTGCGGCGGCCGGCATAACGTTGCTGGGCGGCGGCATGCAGGTGAATGTGGGTGAGCAGGCCGAAGTGCAGCCGGGTGCGGGCGGGCAGCAGGCGGCTGGCAAGATCCAGCGGGATGCCGTCAATATAAATGCGCAATAATTGGCCCAAACGGACATCGCGCCGCGCCATCAGCGCCAGCGGAGCCAGAAAGTGCTGGCAGAACTGGC
>CAZEQN010000004.1:0-1788 GCA_964514335.1 uncultured Anaerolineaceae bacterium | reverse complement strand
TTTCAAATGACAGGCTATCTATGAGAAGCGGCTTGCCATCGCCCAGCCGGAACTGGATATTGTAGGCGCTGGCATCCTTAAGCGTCAGGCCCTGCTTGAGGGCGCGCTGCTGGATGCGCAGGGTGAGCAGGGCGGCGGCCTTGAGCTGGCTGAAGGCCCACTCATACGGGTAGGAAATCAGCGCCAGCCGTTCCGGTTGCAGCACCTTCCAGGCTTGCTCGCCCAGGTTCGGGTCGGCTTCGGTGTGTGCCACCAGCCAGCCGCGCTTGCCGAGGTCGGCGTACAGGCCGCTTTCCATCAACCGGGTATAGTGCGGCTGGTAAGCGGCGTTTACCTGGCGGTAGAGCGTGCCCTCACGCGTGAACAGAAAGCCATTCGGGTCGCGGAACGAGCCAGATAGGCGCGTGCTATTCGCCATCGGTGTCCGGCTCGTCCTCGTCTTCATCCGTGCTGGCCGGGCCGCGCCCAAACAGGCGCGCCCAGAAACTGCGGAAGGCAAAGCCCACGCCCACCAGACTGGCCAGCAAGACCTGCAAAATGAATGAACCCGAACCCGGGTCAAGGTAGGCCGGGTCAACCTGTAATGGGGCAAATATCCAGTGCATCTGTTTTCTCCTGATGGATGCTAATTTTCGGGCCAGGTGCTGCCGGCCCGCACCAATGCGCCATCCGGCACGTCGCCTTTGATGGTGGCGCCATTGCCGATGCGGGCGCGGGCGCCCACCTGTACACCGAGATTAATTGTAACCCCCATCCCCACTAACGCGCCCTCGCCTACCTGCACCCCACCCGCCAGAATCGCCCCCGGCGAGAGGTTGACATAGTCCGCCAGAACGCAATCATGCGAGACGATAACGCCCGTATTCAGGATGCAGCCAAAACCGACCTTCACCGCCGAGCCAACATAGGCCAGCGGGAAAACCTGTACGCCATCCCCCAGGTCGGCGCTGGCTTCAACGAAGGCGGTCGGGTGTACCACGGTGGGGAAGGCGAACCCGGCCGATTTGAGTTTCTCAAACACTCGCAGGCGGCTGTTCAGGTCGCCTATTCCGCCTACGGCATTGATGGCGCGGCGGAACCCGCTGGCGTGCAGGCGGCCCAGCGCGGCCCCACCACCCAACACCGGCACATCCAGCACTTCGGCGCCTTCCGGCTGGCCGTCATCCACCACGCCCACCACGCGCCAGCCGCCGGCGGCCCGCAGCAGTTCAATCACCGCTTTGCCGTGCCCGCCGCCGCCATACACCAGCACGGCGTAGAAATCTTCTTCCTCGATGGTATAGCCAGTGCGGGCCGCCAATAGTTCGCGTACCAGCCCTTCGGTAACCAGCGCATCCGTTGGCAGTTCGGCCAGCGGCAGGCCCTCGGCTTCCGCCAGGGCACGGGCCGGGGTGGTGATGCGCAGGCCGGGCGGCAGGCCCTCGGCGCCGGGAGCGGGGGCTTCCGGCGCGGCCGGCGGGGTCCAGTCGGCGCGTTCGGCCAAATAACCCAGGAGATCGCCGGCCCGCAGGGTATCACCCGCGCTGGCCCGCAACCCCAGCAGGTAGCCCGCCCCCGGCGCTTCGACATCGTGGGTGGACTTGGTGGTCTCGAGCGTGTAGAGCAAATCGCCCGCCTTCACGGCCGCACCTTCCTTAACGTGCAGGGCGGCCAGCAGGGCTTCGCGCTCGTTGGGGTTCACCAGCGGGATGCGCAGTTCAATCGCTTCAGGCATGGGCAGATTGTAATTTAAAACAGCTCATCAAAATAAGTTGCGGGCGCGGGCAACAATATCCGACACCTGCGGTA
>CAZEQN010000003.1:0-30758 GCA_964514335.1 uncultured Anaerolineaceae bacterium | reverse complement strand
GCCAACCCGGCCCTCGCCGCCCTCGAACGCTAAGATGAAAGTTCCTCGCGAACAGCAACCCGTAAGGGCGAAGCATGCTTCCCCTCAACGCAGTCTAAGGGCTTCAATCCCACCTGTGTTCCTCTAAGAGCCTGTTTAAGAAAGTAGGGGCGGGTTTCAAACCCGCCCCTATGCGAGAATTCCATTCAAGGTTCGAATTCATAGACTTAAATTAAATCGATGAATAGACTTAATAAACAGCTTCCAAGACTCGCCCAGAGTCTCATCCCCCCAAACAAAAGCGCCCGCTGACTATCCAGCGGGCGCTCTCTCAACTCAACTCATCTTATCCGCGGTTATAGCCAGAGGCCTTCGGCTTGCGTTTGAACCACGTCTTCCATTCCTCGTTCTGCCACACCACCAGAATCGGGGCGGCATTGAAAATGCTGGAGTACGTGCCGGAAAGCACCCCTACCATGAGGATGACGACAAAGTGGCGCAGGGTTGCCCCGCCCCAGATGACCAGCGCCAGCAGCGTCAGGAACACCGTCAGTTGCGTATTCAATGAGCGCATTAATGACTGGTTGATGGAGTCATTCACAATCTCTTCATACGGCGTCTTGCGCCGCGCCTTGGCTGCGTTCTCACGGATGCGGTCAAACACCACAATGCTGTCATGCACCGAGAAGGCCGCTACCGTCAGCACCGCCGTCAGGAACAGCGCATCCACCTCCCAGCCAAAGATACGGCTGAAAATCGCCTGCATCCCGAAGATAATTGCCAAATCGTGCAGCATCGCCAGAATGGCGCTGATGCCATAACGGTGCGCATTCGGCGTGCCGCCAAACGCAACCCAGATGTAGCCCATAATCGCCAGTGAGGCCATCGCAATGGCGCCCACCGCCCGCCAGGCCACCTCGCGCCCGATGGTCGGCCCCACGCTGTCAAAGCGCAGCAGCACCACGTCTTCGCCAAAGCGTTCACGCATTGCCGCCACAATCTGGTCATTCAGCGTGCCGGTCAGTTGGCCGGAGCGCACCAGCAGTTCGCCCGGCTGGCCGGTGCGCGGGGCGGCATCTTCCACCCCGAACTCGGCATACAGGGCGCGTACGTCCTCCAGCGGCGGGGTTTGCCCACTGGGGAACTGCATCTCGGCATAACCGCCGCCGGTGAAGTCAATCCCCAGCGGCATCCCCCAGATCGCCAGGGCAATAAACCCCGCCACGATGGTCAGAATGGAAATCCACAGGTACAGGTAACGCTGGCCGACGATGTTCATCTGTTTCATGCTTCACCTCGCTTCACCCCAAACCAGCCCAGCCGGCCCTCTAACTTGATGTTGTCCAGAATCAGGTGCAGCAGCGCCCGCGTAATCGTCACCGCTGTAAACAGGCTCACGCCCACGCCCAGCGCCAGCGTGACCGCAAAACCCTTGACGATGCTCGCCCCAAAGAAATTCCCGAACCAGAACAGAATCGCGGTGGTAATCAGCGTGGCGATATTGGAATCACGAATGGAGGGCCACGCCCGTTCCCAGCCGGCATCAATCGCCTGGCGCAAGCTGCGCCCCCAGCCCAGTTCTTCGCGCATCCGCTCAAAAATCAGGATGTTGGCATCCACCGCCACCCCGATGCTCAACACAAACCCCGCAATCCCCGGCAGGGTCAGCGTCACCGGAATCAGTTTGAATAGCGCATACGTGAACAACGCATACAGCACCAGCGCCAGCGCCGAGAGCACGCCCGGCAGGCGGTAATACAGCACCATAAAAGCCATCACCATGCCCAGGCCAATCGCCCCCGCCACCAGACTCTGGCGCAGCGAATCCTCGCCCAGCGAAGGCCCGACCGTGCGGCTTTGCACCACCGCCAGCGGAATGGGCAGCGAGCCATAGCGGAGCTTCACCGCTAAATCATTGGCCTCCTCGGCCGTGAAGTTGCCGCTGATGACGCCGCTGCCGGTGGGGATTGCCACCGTAACCTGCGGCGCAGAAATGACCACTTTATCGAGCACAATCGCCAGGGAACTGCCCACATTCTGGCTGGTGTACTCCCGGAAGATGGCCGTGCCCTCGCCATCCAGGGCGAACTCCACGGCATAGTTGCTGTTCGGGTCAATCACCGCCGCCACCTGGGTCAGGCGTTCACCGGTCATAATCGTATGAAACACGCGCTGACCTTCTTCTACTTCAGTGGGCGTTGTCGGGTAATCGGTCAGGATGCTCTGCCCAATCAGGGCGCTGACTTCGCTGTTGGCCAGGCCGGAAAAATCCACAAATTCCAGTTGGCCGGTTTCGCCAATCACATTAATCGCCTGGGTCGTATCATCCTCGCCCGGCAGTTCCACCACAATCCGGCGGTCGCCCGCCTGCTGCACCACCGCCTCGCCCACCCCCAGCAGGCCGTTGGCGCGTGCTTCAATTGTCTGGCGCGCCACATCCATGGACTCCGCTGCGATGTCCGTATCCTCCGGCAGGTCGGCTTCCAGCAGCACCTGCACCCCACCCACCAGGTCCAGCCCCAGGTGAGTCGTGATGCGCCGCCCGAAAATCACTGCCGGGTCGGTCGGCCAGGCCACCCACACCGCCAGCGCAATTAATGGCACCAGGGCCGCTACCGCCCACGGATTTTGTTTTTTCATCTACTCACTCCACATTCGTTCGTTTGCAAACTCCCCGATTATAGTCGCTTTTGACTCTTGTGCCGGGGATGCTCCCCTGCCCATCCGTTGCGGGGTGTCATTGGGGTATAATCCGAGCCTGAAACAGCCTTGATAGTACACGCAGGCCATACCGGAGGAGGAGCAGCCATGCGCAACAAAAAAATCGGCGGCAATCGCCCCTCAAATCCGTTTAAGGGCGGTGGCAGCCGCCCGGCCGCCAGCCGACCGGTACAGCGCGGCCTGAACCAGCAGCGCCAGGTTAAGCGGCAGGAAGTCCACCGCACCATCCAGAACCAGGACAATCGCTCGCGGCCCTCCGTGCGCCCCAGCGCCCCGCCGCCGCGCGTGATGAACCGTCAGGGTCCGCCCATTGGCGCGACCCCGCGGCCCGCCCAGCCCAATAAAGGCCTCGGCACGCCGGTTCGCCCCCAGCCCGGCGGGGGCAAAACCCTCGGTGGCCGCCCCTTACCGCCCAGCGCCCGGCCCTCGTCCGGGGGTATCCCGGCCCGCTCGGCGCCTTCCGCCCGGGGCGGGGCCGTGGCCGCCTCTGCCGCCGGTTGGGCGCTCAATTCCGGCGCCGCCGCCCCAGACCTCTCGGCCGAACTTTCCTCCCTGCAATCTTCCCTTAATCAACTCCACGAGCGTTCTTCGCTCGCCCATCTGGAAGCCGAAGTCGCCAGCCTGGACTCCAACCTCCAGCATGCGCTCAACCTGCTCGAAGGCGCCCGCGGCAAGGGTTTCCTTTACCAGGGCGACCTGGAAGAACTCGCTACAAAGGCCATGACCCGCTGGCAGCAAACCCGCGACACCGCCCTTGCCAACATCCAGCAAAACGCCAGCGCCTCCCGCAATAAACTCGCCAGTATGGATAACCTCGTCCGCCAGCTCAACATGAGCCTCGGCAGCCAGGCCCAGGCGCTTAACGCCATTGGCAACCTGCGCAACGAAATCTCGCGCGCCACCAGCTACCTCAATGACGTGGAGCGCAGCATCACCAGCGCTTATGACGATGTCCAATCCAGCGCCGGTCAGTTGGTAGCCCGCCTTACGGGCATTCATTGGGCCCTCACCCAGCAGGACGAAGCCTCCTTTGAATTTGAGAAAGACGAAAACCTCTACCTCGCCGTCAAAGCCCGCTGGGATAAAGAAGGCAACGAAGACCCCGAAGGCATCCTGTTCCTGACCAGCAAGCGCCTTCTCTTTGAACGCAAGGAAAAAGTCGCCACCAAGAAAATCCTGTTCGTCACCATGGCCAAGGAACTGGTGCAGGAACTCGCCATTAATGTCCCGCTGGCCGCCATCAAAGACACCAAAGCCCATAACAAGGGCCTCTTCGGCCACCAGGATTTTCTGGATGTAACTTTCACCGATTCCAAACTGGGCAAAATTCCCTTTCATCTGGAGGGCCAGCCCTCGGATGCCTGGGCGCGTGCCATCAAGGATGCCCAGTCCGGCAAAATCGAGCAGGAACGCGCCCAGGCCAGCAAACTCTCGTTCGCTGACCTCACCGGCGAGCTCACCCAGGGGCATTTGGTTGGCCTGCAGGACGAAGTCAATGCCCTGCAGGATGAGATGATGCTCAAGGAACTCGCCACCGAACTGAACAACCTTGAAAATCAGGTCCAGAATCTGGGGCGCACCCTCGGCCAGGTACGCGGCCGTGGGTACCACATCGAAAAAACTCTCGAAGCCGATATTGAAGTCCTCGCCGCCCAATGGGAGAAAATCCGCGCCCGCGCCCAGGGCGCCATGGAAATGCAGGTCAAGCTGCTCTCTGACCAGATGAAAACCATCCAGAGCCAGACCGCCCAGGTCGTGGGCATGTCCGGCAACCTGGCCGCCGCCCGCCCGCTTTACATGCAGGTCAAGAGCGCCATCGCCTCCGCCGAGGCCCAGGCCGAAGCCGCCCAGGAAACCGTGCTCGACCAGTACGATGAATACGCCAACGAAGTCGGCAGCCTGCAGGCGCACCTGGAGTGGGTCGACTGGATGCTGGATGCCCTCGCCACCGCTTCCTTCAAACTCACCGCCACTGAAGCCGGCGTGGCCGCCGTCGAGGCCGTCTGGGAGCGCCCCGGCGCCGAGCCGGAAAATGGCATCCTTTTTCTCACCGACCAGCGCTTCCTCTGGGAAGACCGCATCGGCGATTTTGAACTCAAGTTTGATGTCGCCCTGGATTCCATTCTGGATATTAAAGAAGAAGAAGACCCCGAAACCGGTATGGACACGCTGGTTGCCAGCCTCGGCAAAGGCGCGCCGGTTCCCAATGCCCGCTTTGCTCTGGCGCAACCCGTGGGCGAAGACTGGGTTAAAATGATTGGCCGGGCGCGCAGCGGCGGCTATGCCGATGACCGCGCCGTGGAAATTGACCCGGCCCTGCTGGAACGCATCCGCAACGCGCCGACCCAATGCGGCAAATGCGGCGGGGCTTTTACCGCCCCGGTCTTGCGCGGCCAGACCGAAATCCCCTGCGAATTTTGCGGCGCAGTAACCCGAATCTAAACTCATCGAGGACAAACGTTATGGCGTTGGAAATAGGCTACCTGCTCAATAATCGTTACCAGATCGAAGAAATTCTCGGCCAGGGCGGCATGGGCGCGGTCTACAAAGCCAAAGACTCCAGCCTCGGCGTGTATGTTGCCCTCAAGGAAAACCTCGTCAGCGACGACGAAGATTACTCGCGCCAGTTTAAGCGCGAGGCCTCGATCCTCGCCAACATGCGCCACCCCAACCTGCCGCGCGTCACCGACCATTTCACCATTGAAGGTCAGGGCCAGTATCTGGCGATGGACTTCGTGGAAGGCGAAGACCTGCGCGAGCGCCTGACCCGCATGGGCAAACTGCCGGAAAAGGAAGTCGTGCTGCTCGGCATCGCCATCTGCGACGCCATTCACTATCTCCACACCCAGGACCCGCCCGTCCTGCACCGCGACATCAAGCCCGGCAACATCAAAGTCACCCCCAGCGGCCATGTCTACCTTGTAGACTTCGGTCTCGCCAAAGTCGGCGAAGTCAGCCAGCAAACCACCACCGGCGCCCGCGGCCTCACCCCCGGCTACTCGCCCCCAGAGCAGTACGGCTCGGCCCGCACTGACCAGCGCACGGATATCTACGCCCTCGGCGCCACCCTCTACGCCATGCTCACCGGCACCCCGCCAGAGGATGGCCTCTCCATCGCCATCAACCAGACCACCCTCACCCGCGTCACCGAACGCAACCCCAACACCTCGAATCAATTGGCGATGGTGATTGAAAAAGCGCTTGAAACCAAGCCGGAAAACCGCTACCAGACCGCCCAGGAACTCAAGAAAGCCCTGTTGGATGCCAGCGACACCATCTCGCGCGAAGTCGCCATGGGCGATGTCACCATCGCCCCGCCTCCGCCCGGCAGTTTCAAGCAAAGCGCCCTTTCAGACACCCTTGCCCGTCTCAACCAGCCCACCACCACCCCCGGCCCCGGCGGGCTCAACCTGCCCTGGTTTGTGTGGGCAGGCGGCGGCGTGCTGATTATGGCCGTAATTTTTGGCATCATCATGGCTCTCGGCAATGGCGGCGATACCCCCACTGCTGAAGACCCCACCCCGACAGTTGAAAGCGCCGCGACAGAAGAACCCGGCGCAGTGGTAGAAGAAGCCACCCCCACCGGAGAAGCCGCCGCCGGCCCCACCCCCACGGGCGGAGGTCAGTACATCGCCTTTGCCTCCAGCCGCTCCGGCTCGGTGCAAATCTGGCTCAATGAAGTCGGCGCCACCAGTGATGAAAACGCCACCCAACTCACCGATGTCCCCGGCGGCGCCTGCCAGCCCAACTGGTCGCCGGATGGCAGTCAGTTGGTGTTCATCAGCCCCTGTGACCGCAATCGCGAAGAATACGCTGACTCGCTCATTTACATCATCAATGCTGATGGCACCGGCCAGCGGCAATTGCCCTCGCGCGCCGGTGACCGCGACCCGGTCTTCTCCCCGGATGGTTCCCGCGTGGCCTTCACCTCCAGCCGCGAGAATGGCCGCCCGCAGATTTACGCCGTAGACCTCGCCAGCAATGAAGTCACCAACCTCTCCAACCTGACCTCGCGCGCTGAACAACCCACCTGGTCGCCGGATGGCCGTTATATCATCTTCATCCTTAACTCCAACCAACTCTGGTACAAGGATCTGGAAAGCGGCGCCATCGGTAAGGTCTCGCAAAGCGATGACCGCGACAACGGCCTGCCGGTCTGGTCGCCCACCGGTGACCGCATCCTCTTCCTGCAACAGAGCGTCAACAGCGCCTCGCCGCCTTACTTCCAGGTCATCTTCTGGGATTCAGCCCCCAGCCCCACCGGTAACGGCCTGCCTGAAATCAAGTTCACCACTCAGGTCGTCATGGCGATGCGCGACCCGGCCAACTCGCCGGATGGTCAGTGGGTGGCTTACAGCAGCAACCCGGACGGCGTCAATCACGACATCTACTATGTCAACAACGGCGGCGCCCAGCTCACCCGCGTGACCTTTGATGCCGGCCTGGATTTTGACCCCGCCTGGCAGCCTATCCCGTAATTGAATTAGCCCTTCAAAGAGAGGCTCTGGTCACTACCGCCAGAGCCTCTCTTTTATTTTCAGGCCGGCCATTGCCTTCGAAACCCCAACAAAACCTAGGGGGTGTTTTCATCCAACCATGCCGGAAAACCATTCTATATCCCCTCATGGCTGGATATTTCCACTTATCGGAATTGTTAAAGTAACCGACTTCACAAGTGGTAGAATTTCATCTGGCCGAATTATCATTGATCTGGACTCGTCGCGTATATGCCATTGCAGAAAAATTCATTAGTAAATAACCGCTACCGGATTCTGGAGATTCTGGGGCAGGGCGGTATGGGGACAGTTTTTCGCGCCCTCGATGAAAACCTCGGCGTAGAAGTCGCGCTCAAAGAAAACCTCTTCACCACCGAAGAATACAACCGCCAGTTCCGGCGCGAGGCCACCATCATGGCCAGCATGCGCCACCCCAACCTGCCGCGCGTCTCCGACCATTTTGAAATCGAAGAGCAGGGCCAGTACCTCATTATGGACTATATCGAGGGCGAAGACCTGCGCCAGCGGATGGACCGCTTGGGGGTATTGCAGGATGAAGAAGTCATCATCATGGGCGCCGCCATCTGTGACGCGCTCGACTACATGCACAACCGCAAGCCGCCCATCCTTCACCGCGACATCAAGCCCGGCAACGTAAAAATCTCACCCGAGGGCATCGTGTTTCTGGTGGACTTTGGCCTTGCTAAAGTGGTCAGCGGCAGTCAGGCCACCACCACCGGCGCGCGGGCCATGACCCCCGGCTATTCCTCCCCCGAGCAATACGGCACCGCCCGTACCGACCACCGTTCGGACATCTATTCTCTCGGCGCCACGCTCTACGCCGCCCTGACTGGCGTCATCCCGGAAGATGGTCTGGCGCGCGCCATGGATCAGGTCGACCTCACGCCCATCCGTAAGCGCAACCCGCGCGTCTCGCGCCGCCTCGCCTCCGCCCTGGATAAAGCCCTCGCCACTCACCCTGAAGACCGCTACCAATCGGCGCTGGATTTCAAGCAGGCTTTGTTGCTCTCCAGCGGCGCTACGCGTAGCCCGAATTCCGAACTCACCGTACCTCCGCCGCCGCCCGAAGTCGTTCAGGCCATCGCCGAGGGTCGCCACCAATCCGGCGGCTTGCTCGAACAATCTGACGTAACGATGTCCGGCGAGTCTTCTACCCGCCGCCGCCGGAAATTACTGCGAATGCTTGGCCGCACGGCTGGCATTCTCCTCGCGGTTGCCGTAGTTGCCTGGGGCGCCTGGTCATTGTGGGGGCCGCAGCCGACCATAGCAGAAACCCCGGCCGCCCCGACTGCCAGCACAAACGATTCAACCCCCGCCTCGCAGGAAACCTCTGCCGTAGCTACGGTAGAAGGCAACCTGCCCCTCACTGCCGAGCCGATTGAAACCGCCATGGCCGAGCCGGATATCGCCCCCCTGTTTCCCGGGAGCGAATCTGTAATTGCCTATTCCTCCAACCGTACCGGCAGTTACCAGATTTGGGCCATCGCCGTAGATACCCTCGAAGAAGTCCAGATTACTAACATCCCCGGCGGCGCCTGCCAGCCCGAATGGTCGCCGGATGGCCTCAAAATCGTTTTCACCTCCCCCTGTCGCGGCAATCAGGATGTCTATGTCGATGGTCGTTTGTATGCGATTAATGTGGATGGCACGGGCTTGAGCGTGCTGCCCACCGGCGTGGGTACTTCAGACCCCGCCTGGTCGCCAGATGGCAAATACATCCTCTACACGCAGGCCTTCGACTCCATCCGTTCGCACATCTATCGCCTGAATCTGATGACCGGCGAAACCGAATACATGACTGGCGCACAACACCTTAATTTTGACCCCATCTGGGACCCGGTCAATGACCGCTTCCTGTTCGTTTCCACCCGTGACGGCGGCTACCGCATCTATGTGATGCCAAATGAGCCCGGCGCAGAGCGCATCACCCTCACTCGCAGTCAGGACCGCTACAATGCCGCCCCCTCGATAACGCCCGATGGCTTGCAGGTCGTATTCGTTCAACGTATTAGCCCCACGTCTGGCCCCAGCCAGTTCTACCGGGTGGCGATTGAAATGCTGAACGCAAACCCGCTGGCCTATCAGGAATTTCGCGTCTCGGAGGGCCAACTGGTCGAGCCGGAAGTTGACCCCGACATCAGCCCGGATGGCTTTTATATTGCTTATGAAAGCTGGCCGGATGGCGAAAATCACGACATCTGGATTATGTTCAACGATGGCACCAACCGCACCCGCCTCACTACCGACCCTGCCTTTGAGTTCGACCCAAGCTGGCGGCCTGCCCAACCATAAAAAAAGCCCCTCGCAAGGGGCTTTTTGTTTGCTTACATCCGGCTCTGGATGAGCGCTGCCAGTTGCCCCAGATTGTCAAACGTCTGGGCGTTTAGCTCGGTATCATCCAACCGCACGCCATACGTTTCTTCAACGAATAATGCCAGGTCCACCAGCGAAAACGAATCAATCAGCCCGCCCGAAATCAGGGCCTCATCTGCCCCCAGCGTGCGGTTCGGTTGTTTCATAATCTCGGTCGTAATATAGGCGTTCAACTTGCTTTGGATTTCCTGTGTCATCGGGTTCTACTCTCCTGAAGATGGAATGCTGTCCAATAGATAACTTTCTAATGCCGCGGCCAGTTCGGCCTCGCCGGCCGGCGTGAGGTGAATGGCGCTGTTGGTGTATTCATCGTTGCTCACCGCCTGCCACAGGTCGGCCAATTGCCAGCCCTGCCGGGCGGCTTCTTCGGCCAGCAGCGCCCGGTAGCGGTCATAGGCCCAGCGCGGGTAAAAGAAATTATAGCGGATGTCGCTGTTCTCGCCGGAACTGATAAACATTGGCTCATTCACAATCAGCAGCGGCGTTTCACCCGCCCGCTGCACCCCCGCCGCCAGCACATCAAACGCCAGGTCTGCGGCGGTGAAATCCGGCCCCAACCCATAATAATCCTCATCCGCGGGCAGGTCCTCCTCGCGCGGCGTATAGCTCGCCGGGATGTACTGGTCTACGCCGGTTGCGCCCCAGGCCAGCCCCAGCAGTTGCAGGCGCAGCAGGTCAGCCAGCGGGCGGCGCTGGCCCCACAATGTGCGCTCCAGAAAATCCGGCTCGACGAAATCCGGGCTGGCCGGGTCAATCGCCAGCCGATATTCCGCAATCAGGGCGCGTGTGCGTTCCGGGTTGTGCTGCACCAGCGGCGTAAACGTCTGCTTCTCACGCGGCAGGGCTTCCAGCGTCACCAGCCACACGATTAAGTCCGGTTCATAGCGCAGGGCTTCATCCAGAATCAGCAGGTCTTTGGTCAGCGAGATGGTCGGGTAGCCCAGGTTGTAGAAGCGCAGCGCCCGGCCATCCGGGGCGTGCAAGCCGGCCGCGTTCAGTTGTGCCGCCAGCGTGTCTTCATTCTCCAGCAGGAAGCCCCACACCGAAGAATCGCCCAGCAGCAGCACCCGGAATTCATCCGCTGGTTTGGGCGCGCCTGTCAGCACATGGCTGGCAAACATCGCTTCCAGCGAATTCAGGCTCAAATTGTAGGCTTTCTGCGGCTCCTCGCCAAAGGGCAGGCGCAAGCGGCCGGGCAGCGCGCCGTTGTACAGCGAAAGCCCGCCCAGCCACGGCAGCGGGTTGAACGCCGCGAACAGCAGGTTGGCCACCACGAAGAATAGCGCGGCTTTCACCAGCACGTTGCGCACCAACTTTGCCGCTGCGCTCATCGCGCCCCGCCCAGCAAGAGCCGCAGAACCTGCCCGGCAAGTTCCGGCGTGGGCAGGGCGAACCACACCCAGCCCAGCGCCACAAAATGAAAGGTCAGCGCCGCACCGCCCGCCGCCGCCAGCCGCGTCGGAAGCTGGACGCGCCCTCTGGCAAAGTCCGCCCAGCGGTTATGCACAAACAGCCCCAGGGCGTGCCATAAACCCCACACCGCAAAGTTCAGCGTGATGCCATGCCACAGCCCGACCAGCAGCATGGTGACGACCTGCCCGCACAGGATAATGGCCGCCACCGGCCAGTTCTTGCCGCGCAACGCGCGGGTCAGCGGGTTGAAGACATAGCCGCGCAGCCACTGGGTGAGGGTCATGTGCCAGCCATTCCAGAAGGCCGTCAGGTTGGGTTGCAGGTAGGGCCGGTTAAAATTCTCCGGCAGCCGGATACCGAACAACAACCCCAGCCCGATGGCGAGATGCGTATAGCCTGCGAAGTCCAGAAACAGCCGCAGGGCGTAGGCATACAGCAAGACCCACGCCCACCCGCCGGACTGCACTTGCGCCGCGTTCTGCGGGTTGAGCGCGAACAGCGCCAGGCTGTCTGCCAGCACGAACTTCATGACCAGCCCCTGCGCCAGCCGGCTGCCCGCTTCGGCCAGCGTGCCGCCCTCCAGCCGGAACTCGGCCTGCAAATCTTTCTGGAAGCGTTCGGCCCGGTCAATCGGCCCGGCGCTGATGGCCGGAAAGAACACCGCGTAGGTCAGGAACTCATCCAGGTGCAGGTGGGGCAGGCGGCCGGTTAACCGGTCGCGTAAGCTGTGAATCAGCCGGAAGGCCAGGTACGAAAATCCCAGCCAGCGGATGTCGTACGGGGTCGCCAGGCTGGCATCCTGCCCGCCCAGGCCCCGCAACCCGGCCGCCGCCAGCGTGGCCAGCGGTTCATATTTCAGGACCACAAACAGGCCAATCAGCAGCCACACTCGCCCCATTAATGCCCATGGTTGTCTGGTAAAGCCGCGCCCCGCCAGCCATACCACCCCGGCAATCACCGCCAGCGCCAGCGATACTGGCAGGGCCTCCGGTGGGCGGCTGGCCGTCAGGCAGCAGGCGTCTGGCAGATAGCGCAGCAGGGCGACCGCCAGCGCCAGGCCCAGCGTAACCAGCCCCGCGGTGGCGTCCCGGCGGGTGGGGGGCGTATCGGCGGGCAACGTCAGCCCCCAGATGACCGCGCTCAACCCCAGCGAAGCCAGCGGTAGCCAGAAATCCAGGTTGCGAATGGGGAGCGCCGGTTGCAGCCAGAAAACCGCCAGCACGCTCACGCCCAGCAGCAGCCAGCGACGCGGCAGGCGCGCCCCCAGCGTCCCGCCCAGCAGGCCGAGGGCTGCAAAGATGCCAATCTGGTTCAATGTCATCGGTTAAAAGCCCTGGTAAATCCAGGTCGGGGCGCTATCGGCGGTCACGATGATCAGCAATATCGCCAGCAGGCACACCAATACCGCCATCAGATTCTCTCGGTTAAACAGCTTTTTCATGAAATCAAAACACCCAAAGGCCACTCACACAACCCGGCCAGTTTCCTGTTACCCTTGTCTACCTGTCTACCTGTCTACCTGTCTACCTGTATCCCTACTTATACCCGCACATCCGCCACTCGCCGCCTTCCTGTACCGCCAGGTAAGCCCGCGCCGAAAGGTCCAGCGGGCGGTCCTCGCCCTGATAACTGGCGATGATCGTGCCGCTGCAATTCACCAGCGTGGCTTCGCCATCCGGCCCGCCTTCGGCGCAACTCACATTGTCCAGCCGGGCAGTCACGCCGTCAAAGGCATGCACTTCGGTCAGGGCCTCGGCTTCCCACGCCGCGCAGGAGAGGCCGGCGGCGGCGGTGGCATCCTGCGTCACAATCGCCTCAATATAAGCCTGGATCGCAGCCGGGGCTGTGCCGCTCCCGCCACCCGTGCCGCAGGCCGCCAGCAGGCTGGCGCTGAATGCCAGCAATAGCATCATTCGTAAGGGTCGCTTCATCTTGGTTCCTTAATGGTGGATTCGGGCGTTATTTTACTACGCCCGGCGGTCAGGCTGGCTTGTACCCCAGCAGGCGCAGGCCGTTCAGCACCACAATCACCGTGCTGCCTTCGTGGCCCACCACGCCCAGCGGCAGTGGCAGGTCAATGGCGAAGGTCGAAATCATCAGCACAACGATGACCGCCATCGAAAACGCCAGATTCTGCCAGACCACCTGCTGCGCCTGTTTGGCCAGCCCCAGCGTGTGGTTCAGGTGCAGCAGGTTATCGGCCATCAGCACCACATCTGCCGTTTCGAGGGCCACATCCGTACCCGCCCCGCCCATGGCAATCCCCACATCGGCGGCGGCCAGCGCCGGGGCATCGTTTACGCCATCGCCCACCATCGCGATTGGGCCGTATTTCCTGCGCAAGTCCTCCAGCAGGTGCACTTTATCTTCGGGCATCAGGTCGGCATGGAATTCGTCCACGCCGGTCAGTCTCGCCATGTGCCCCGCCACTCGTTCGTTGTCGCCGGTCAGCATCACCAGCTTAATCCCGCGCCGGTGCAATGCTTCCACCGTGGCCACCGCTTCCGGGCGCAGGGTGTCTTCCACCGCCAGCAGGCCCAGCCAGCCTGCCCCGTCATGAATCAGCATCACCGTCCGTCCTTCGGCCTGCAGGGTTTCCAGCGTGGTTTGCATGTCAGGCGGCGGGGTCAGTCCGCGCTCGCGGAACAAGCGCGGGTTGCCAATCAGCAGGGCGCGTCCTTCCACCCGCGCCGCCACCCCCAGCCCCGGCAGGGCCTCAAAGTCCTCCGCTTCGGGGATATTCAAGCCATCCGCTTCGGCCCGTTCCACCACCGCCTTCGCCAGGTGGTGCTCGCTGCGCCGCTCGGCCGCTGCCGCCAGCCGTAGCAACTCGGCTTCGCTCAAGTCACAGCAGGTCTGCACATGCGTCAGCCCCGGTTTGCCGGTCGTCAGGGTGCCGGTCTTGTCAAAGGCAATCACTTTGATGGTCGCCACGGCTTCCAGGTGCGCCCCGCCCTTGAACAGCACCCCGCGCCGCGCCCCATTGGCAATCGCCGAGAGGATGCTGGCGGGTGTGGAAATGACCAGCGCGCAGGGTGAGGCCACCACCATCCAGGTCATCGCCCGGTAAAAAGTGGGGTGAAATTCATGCCCTACAATCAGGGTCGGGACGGCCACCAGCAGGGCGGTGGCCGCAATGATGAAGGCCGAGTAGTACTGTTCAAACACATCCAGCCGCCGCTGGGTTTTGGCTTTGCGCCCCTGGGCTTCTTCCACCATTTTTACAATCCGCGCCAGGGTCGTATCCTGTGCCAGGTGGGTCACTTCCACCTCCAGGCTGCCGTTGCCATTCACCGTACCGGCAAATACATTGTCGCCGGTGGTGCGGTACACCGGCAGCGATTCGCCGGTGATGGCGGCCTGGTCCACATGGCTCTCGCCATTCAGGATGCGCCCATCAATCGGGAAGCGCTCGCCCGGCCGCACCTGCACCCGGTCTGTGAGGCGCAGTTCTTCCACGGCTATATCCAGCCATTCCGCGCCGCGCCGTACGCGGGCCGTGGGCGGCCGCAAATCCAGCAACTTGCTGATGGCCTTGCGGCTGCGGTCCATGGCGTAACCTTCCAGCGCCCCGGAAAGCGAGAACAGGAACAGCAGGGTCACGCCTTCGGCCGGGCGGCCAATCGCCGCCGCCCCCAGCGCCGCCAGAATCATCAGCAGGTCAATATCCACCTGGCGTTTCGCCAGCGTTTTCAGGCCATCCAGCAGGCCAAAGGCCCCGCCGGCCAGGTAGGCCAGCCCGTACAGGCTGGCGGGCAGGGCGGCCGGCGCGCCATTGCGCTCCAGAAAGAAGGCGGTCAAACCCGCCAGCAGGGTCAAAATCGGCAATACCGGTTCAATCTGGTTGCGTTCAATGCCGAGGAGGCTGTCTCGGGGTGGGGCGGCAGTGGTTTCCATCAGGGGGTTTCCGTTTCTCTCTGGCAGGCCGGGCACAGGCCGTAGTACAGCACCCGCCCGCCTTTAATCGCATAGCCGGTTTGTTGAATTTCTTCTTCCAAATGGCGTACATGGTGGCTGGGCAGGTCAATCACCTGCTGGCAGCGCGTACAGGCCAGGTTGACATGCGGCCCGGTGTCGGCATCGTAGCGCACGCCTTCCGGCCCGATGCTGCCGAGCGCGTTCACCAGCCCCATCCCGGCCAGCGTCTCGAGCGTGTTATAGACCGTTGCCAGACTCAGGGAGGGGTACTCCGGCAACAGGTCGTTGTAAATCATCTGCGCGCTGGGGTGGTCGTGGCTTTCCGCCAGCCGGGCACAGATGGCGCTGCGTTGCGGCGTCAGCCGCAGGCCAGCCAGTTTGAGCGCCTGAATCAGGCGGGCAGGGGAATGTGCGTTTTCAGACATTAGGAAGCAGTCCACGAAAAAGATTTAGACAAGGTTGCCCTCACTTTTCAGTCAATTCGCCCCTGGAGATGCACAGGGACTACTTTTAAAGCTGACTGTTGGGGTACGCTGTGAAATTCAGACCAATACGGTCAACTAATTGTATTCATTCTCTATTTAGAATAATTATAAATAAAAAGGGGTCATTCGTCAAGGTTATCCATCCGTTGATAAATCCCACCGAATGAAGCATAATTCCAGGCGGGGCTTGCCCTGCTCACCACTCACGCCGCGAGGATTGACTATGACTCACACTGCAAAGATTCTGGATGGCAAGAAAATCGCCGATGAAGTCCGCGCCGAAGTCGGCGCCAAAGTGGCCGCCCGCCGGGCGGCCGGCAAGCCCCAGCCCGGCCTGGCCACCGTGCTGGTGGGCGATGACCCCGCCTCGCACGTCTATGTCAAGATGAAGCGCAAAGCCTGCGAGCAGGCCGGTATCCAGTCCTTCCATCATGAACTGCCCGCAAATATCGGTCAGGCCGAGTTAGAAGCGCTGGTGGCCAGACTCAATGCCGACCCGGCTGTGCATGGCATCCTCGTCCAGTTGCCGCTCCCCAAAGGGCTGGACGAAGAACGCGTCCTGCAGGCGATTGACATCCGCAAGGATGTGGATGGCTTCCACCCCCTCAACATCGGCCGCCTGGCGCAGAAGGGCCGCGAACCGCTGTTCCTGCCCGCCACCCCGGCCGGCGTAATGGTGCTGCTGGAGCGCAGCGGCGTAAAACTGGAAGGCGCCAACGCCGTGGTGCTCGGCCGCTCCAATATCGTCGGCATGCCGGTCGCCCTGCTGCTGATTGAAGCCAACGCAACCGTTACCGTTTGTCACTCGCGCACCAAAGACCTGCCCCAGGTGTGCGCCAATGCGGATGTCCTCGTGGCGGCTGTCGGTCGCCCGGAAATGGTGCGCCGCGACTGGATTAAGCCCGGCGCGGTCGTCATTGATGTGGGTGTCAATCGGATTGACGACCACGCCATCGAGAAGGGCAGCCGGTTGGTGGGCGATGTTGCCTACGCCGAAGCCCTCGAAGTCGCCGGGGCCATCACCCCCGTGCCCGGCGGCGTTGGCCCAATGACAATTGCGATGCTGCTGGCCAACACCCTCAAAGCGGCTGAACTGGCTGACGGCTAGTCGTCAATTTAATAAATTTGCTTCAATAGGAGCCGCCGGTTCACGGCGGCTCCTGCTTTTTGCGGAGCAAAATACTCACCAAACGATTAACCCCGGATTTGAGGGGCAGGGGTATAGTGGCAGCGCAGGTATCCTGTACTCGTAAAGGAAGACTCGCCATGAAACCGACCCTTGCATTCATTTGCCTGGCACTCTTGCTAACCGCCTGTGGCGCCACGCCAGCGACCCCCACGCCCATCGTCATCCCGGTTACTATCCCGGTCGAATCTCCCACCGCCACGCCTGAACCGGCCACGCCCGCGCCGACGCCCATTACACCGCTGGCCGACCTGACCGAGAGCCGCACCTACACCAACGACCTGCTCGGCTTCCAGTTCGACTATCCCGCCGCCTGGGGCATCAGCGCCCTGCCGGAAATGGCCTACGCCGCCATCACCATCTACAGTTGGGACCCCAATGCCCGCCCGCCCAAACAGCAGGAGGGCATACCGGAGGGCGGCGAGAAACTGGATATCATCCCGATGGAAGGCGTCAGCTTTGAGCAGGCGCTTGAGCAATTGCGCGCCGCGGCCGCCGAGCCGCTTTCGCGCCCGATTGCTTCCGAAGAAGCCGTCACCCTGCCCAGCGGCGCGCCCGGCCTGCTCATCCGCTACGAATCCGTAGTAGATGATGTCGAAGTCATCGCCCTGCTCACCGAAGTCAATGGCGAAGTCGTCGCCCTCTATGGCGTTGGCTGGCAGTTGGATTACTTTATGGCGATTGCTTATTCTTTACGCCCGGTCGGCGAGTAACCCGCCCCATCCGCGGAATCTGCACACTCCCGCCCCGGGAGTGGCTAAAGCCGAGTAGGATGGTTTTGTCGTTGCGAGGAGGGCGCAGCCTGACGAAGCCATCTCCCACCTGATATCCAGATTGCTTCGGCCTTCGGCCTCGCAATGACAGATAAACTCCCTGAAATTCGTTACTCCTCCGCCCCGGCGGGCGTGTGCTTTTAATCCGGTTGTGATATTCTCTCCTTACAACCCCTTATCCGTGGAGACTCTATGAAACTCGTTTTGAATATCCTTGGCATCCTGCTCATCATCGGCGGTGGCATCTGGTTCCTGCAGGGGATTAACATCCTGCCCGGTAGTTTCATGACCGGCCAGATTGAATGGGCCATCTACGGCTCGCTGCTGGCTGCCCTTGGCCTCGGCCTCATCGCCCGGGCGCGCCGCGCCTGAACTCCTGCCTTACATTATGGCCAAACTTAAACTCGACCTGCACGACATCTATAACAAGGGCGGCATGATAGAAAAAGAACTTAATCGCGTCATGCAGGAAGCCGTCGAGAAGAAAATCAGCCTGGTGGAAATCATCCCCGGCAAGGGCAGCGGCCAGCTGAAGAAAAAGGTCATCCGTTTTCTGGAGCAAAAGCACATCCGCGCCCTCTACCACCGCCTTGAAAAAGACGACAAGAACTTTGGGCGCATCTTCGTCCATTTCCGGCACTGATTCTCGCCGCTTGTCTTTCCCCGACAGCTAACATGAATTTCGACCTCACGCCCCTGCAGCCCGCCCTGGATGCCTGGGTGGGCGGCGTCCTCGGTTCCACTCTTCCTATAACATACACCCCCCTGACCGGGGCAAATTCCACCGCCCTGTACCGGGTCAGCACGCCGTCCGGAGAATCCTGCGTCCTGCGCATATTTTCCAACCGCCCCTGGCTTGAATCGGAACCTGATCTTGCTCAACATGAGGCCGCCGTGCTGCAGCACGCCGTTGCCCACGGCCTGCCCGCCCCGCGTTTGCTGGCTTTCTCCGCCACCGACTCACCCTTCGGCCTGCCGGCCATCCTCATGGAATTCCTGCCCGGCACAGTTGAACTTAACCCGCCGGAATTCACACCCTGGCTAAATCAGTTGGCGGGCGAATTGGCTCGCATCCATGCCACCCCATCCGCCGACCTGCCCTGGCGATACCACAGTTGGAACGAAATTCATGACGCTCCCGCCCCCGCCTGGCTGGCCGATTCGGATTGGCAAAGATTGCTGGCCATCGCTCAATCGCCGCCCCCGGAAAACACAGAAGTCTTTCTGCACCGCGATTACCATCCCGCCAATATCCTCTGGCAGAATCATCGTCTTTCCGGCATTGTGGATTGGGTCAACGGCTGTCGCGGCCCGCGCGGCGTGGATGTCGCTCACTGCCGCCTCAACCTCGCCCTGCTGTATGGCCTGCCCACCGCTGAAACTTTCCTTGAATTGTATTCTGCCGCCGTCGGTGGCTATTACCATCACCCCCATTGGGACGTGGATGCCGCCTTAAGTTGGTTGCCGGAAGCCAATTTCTACGAACCCTGGGCCGAATTTGGCCGGCCGCGCCTTTCTGCAACCGCCATGCAAGACCGTATGCGCGCTTTCCTGCTGGCCGCCCTCCAGCGCGCCTGACTTAATTCCACAAATCATTCGCTGGGCAAGAAGTACGTTACAATCCAGTATTGGTCAGCCGCCCGCATGAAATTCACCTTCGAGTATCGTCCTTCTGAATCGCCGTTTGTAGATTCTGTTTGGCGGTCCTATAGTATGGGCCGCGGTTCATTTATTTCCAATGCTTACAGTCAGTGGGAGATGGTCGTAACAAAGCAAAAAGACAAACGTACTTTTAGTCTGCGTGGACCGGAAACACATGCCTCGCCCGCACCAATTCCTGAAGATGCTGAATTCATTGGCATTGTTTTCAAACATGGCGTGTACATGCCGCAGTTTCCCATCCGTGAGCTAGTCAACAACGAACTTCATCTCGGTGAGCATGTCAGAAATTCTTTTCACTTCCTCGGTTCTACCTGGGAATTCCCCACATTTGAAAACGTTGACACATTTATCAATCGGCTTACACGAACAGACCAACTTGATTTCGATCAAGTTGTGGATGATACCTTACGCGGCAAAATACAAAACCTCTCTCTCCGATCTGTACAGCGGCGATTTTTGAGCGTGACGGGCTTGTCGTATAAAACTATTCAGCAAATTGAACGCGCGCACCATGCCACAGCCCTCCTTCAAAGTGGAGTGCCTATTATTGAAGCGGCCACCCAGGCGGGTTACTTTGATCAGGCGCACCTCACCAATTCCCTCCGCAGGTTGTATGGGCAAACGCCTGCCCAGCTCATCCAAGCGAATAAATCGCCTTAGCGTCGTTTTTTTCCAAGACAAAATTCCAATCGGTCAATAAGATGGGGGTATCAATCCATGTTCAAAAGGAGATTCTATGAGAAAAATAATTGTGCACGAGTTCATCACTTTGGATGGCATCATTCAAGCCCCAGGGGATCCAAAGGAAGATACCGAGGGGGGCTTCTCCCATGGCGGCTGGACGCTTCCCTATTGGCATGACGAGATTGGCGCCCATTTTGGTCCATTACTTGCTGAGGCGGATACTTTGCTACTGGGACGAAAAACGTGGAAAATTCATGCGGATGCCTTCGGGCCTAGTCCTGATGAAGATCCCTTTGCCGGCTTCAAGAAATTTGTTGTTTCTGCTACTTTGCAATCCGCCGATAGTTGGCAGGATTCAACCATCATTAGCGGCAATGTCATTGAGGAAATCCGCAAATTGAAAAACCAATCTGGCAAAAACATCGTGATAGATGGAAGCAGCGTCCTGATGCATACGTTGATCGAAAATGATCTTGTGGATGAATTTGCCCTGCATGTGTATCCCATTGTATTGGGCGGCGGGAAACGCTTGTTCCCAGAAGGAAAACGCGTCAATCTCAAGCTGGTCGAATCCTCCTCCCTGCCGACCGGTGTAACCTATCAGCGCTATCAACCGGCCTAAGACCATTTGCATGCGCGTTATCAATAACAGGCGACTTGATTTTGTCGTCTGTTATTGTTTATATCGCCATCTCTACTTTCAATTTCCCCCCTGATTTAATGCGATTTCTCCAAAAGGTGGATGAAGAATTGTCAGCTAAGAAAAGTACTTGGAACACTAATTCCTGACCGGGCGAGTGGTATAATTCCCACTTGTCAGACAACTAGACAAGTGTGAGATTCTGCATGCCCACCCTGCTCGTCAAACACATCGCCCTTCTCGCCACCATGGACGACCAGCGTCGCGAAATCCCGGATGGCGGCCTTTTCATCCGCGATGGATTCTTCGAGCAGGTTGGCCCCACCGCAGAACTGCCCCAGACCGCTGATGAAGTCCTCGACCTCTCCGGCCACCTCGTGCTGCCCGGCCTCGTCAATACCCATCACCACTTCTACCAGACCCTCACCCGCGCCGTCCCGGCTGCCCAGGATGCCAATCTTTTCAACTGGCTCAAAACCCTGTACCCCATCTGGGCCGGCCTGACCCCCGCAGATATTTACACTTCCACCCAGACCGCCCTCGCCGAGCTGGCCCTCTCTGGCTGCACCACCGCCAGCGACCATCTCTACATCTACCCCAACGGCGCCCGGCTCGATGATGAAATCGCCGCCGCCCGCGAACTCGGCCTGCGCCTGCACGCCTCGCGCGGCAGCATGAGCCTTGGCGAGAGCCAGGGTGGCCTGCCGCCTGACCGCGTCACCGAAGCCGAGGATTTCATCCTCCAGGACAGCCAGCGCCTGATTGAGCAGTACCATGACCCTAACCCCGGCGCCCTCACCCGGGTCGTGCTGGCCCCCTGCTCGCCCTTCTCCGTCACCCCGGACCTGATGCGCCAAACCGCCATCCTCGCCCGCCAGTACGGCGTCCATCTCCACACCCACCTCGCCGAAACCGAAGACGAAGAGCAATTCTGCCTGGACCAGTTCGGCCACCGCCCGGTGGCCTTCATGGAATCGCTCGGCTGGGTCGGGCCGGATGTGTGGTTCGCCCATTCCGTCCATGTCAACGAAGCCGAAATCGGCGTGTATGCCCATACCGGTTGCGGCGTGGCCCATTGCCCCAGCAGCAACATGCGCCTTGCCTCCGGCATCGCCCCCATCCTCAAAATGACCGCCGCCGGTGTCAACGTCGGCCTGGGCGTGGATGGCTCGGCGAGCAATGACGGCAGTCACCTGCTGGCCGAAGCCCGCCAGGCGATGCTGCTGGCGCGCCTGGGCGCGGGTGTTTCGGGCGCCTCGCTCTCCGCCGCCGCCGCCCCACCTCTCATGACCGCCCGCCAGGCCCTCGAACTCGCCACCCGCGGCGGCGCGGCCGTCCTTGGCCGCACCGACATCGGCGCGCTCGAACCCGGTAAATGCGCCGACTTCTTCGCCCTCGACCTCAACGCCCTCGAATTTGCCGGCGGCCTGCACGACCCGCTGGCCGCGGCTGTTTTCTGCCAGCCGGTCAAAGCCGCCTACACCGTGGTCGGTGGGCGCTTTATCGTCAAGTACGGCCAGCTCACCACGGTTGACCTGCCGACTCTGATAGAAAAACACAACGCCGCTGCCCATCGGCTGGTCGCTGACCTCTAAGACCCAATGAGCGCATCGCGTTCGGCCTCCATCGTCATCTGTGGCGCCGGCATTGCCGGGGTGAGCGCCGCCTATTTTCTCGCCGTTCGCCACGGCCTGCAGGACATCCTGCTGGTGGATGACCGCCCGCCCCTCACCCTCACCAGCGATAAATCCACCGAGTGCTACCGCAACTGGTGGCCCGGCCCCGGTGATGCCATGGTGCGCCTGATGAACCGCAGCATTGACCTGTTGGATGAATTCGCCGCCGCCTGTGGCAACCTCTTTCACCTCAACCAGCGCGGCTATCTCTATGTCACCACCAACCCGGCCAGCGTGGCCGGTCTGCGCGCCGCCGCAGAAGAAGCCGCTACGCTTGGGGCCGGCCCCCTGCGTGAACATGGCCCCGGTTCGTCGGCCTACATCCCCCACACCCCGGAGGGCTACGCCACCGGCCTGACCGGCGCAGACCTGCTCACCGGCCCGGCCCTGATGCGCGCCCACTTCCCCTACCTTGCCCCCGAAGTCGCCGCCGCCCTGCACGTGCGCCGCGCCGGCTGGTTGAGCGCCCAGCAATACGGCATGTGGCTGCTGGACGAAGCCCGCCGCGCTGGCGTGGAACTCCTCACCGGCCGCGTGGATGCCATCGAAACCGCTGCCGGGCGGGTGAGTGGCGTGCGCCTTGCGGATGGCACAAGTATTGCCACGTCCACCTTCATCAACGCCGCCGGCCCGCGCCTGGAAGAAGTTGGCCGCCTGATGGGGCTGGAAATCCCGGTCTACAACGAACTGCACCTCAAAGCCGCCTTCAACGACACGGCCGCCGCACTCGGGCGGGAGGCGCCACTGGTTATCTGCGCCGATGAGCAGATGCTGGACTGGTCGGAAGAGGAACGCCAGATGCTGGCCGAAGACCCCGCCACCGCCTGGCTCACCGAAACCCTGCCCTCCGGCGCCCACACCCGGCCCGAAGGCGACCCGGCCGCCCAGAGCGTTTTAGTGCTGTGGGATATCCACAACCAACCCGTCGAAGCCGTCTTCCCGCCCGAGCTTGACCCGCAAACCGCCGAACTCGCCATCCGCGGCCTCGCCCGCATCCTGCCCGGCATGCGCGCCTATCAACACAAAATGCCCCGCCCTGCCGTGGATGGTGGCTATTACACCAAAACCGAAGAGAATCGCCCACTGGCCGGGCCGCTGCCGCTCGAGGGCGCCTACCTCATCGGGGCCATGTCCGGCTATGGCATCATGGCCGCTGCCGGGCTTGCCGAACTGCTGGCCGGGCACGTGGACGGCGCGCCCCTGCCAGACTATGCCCCCCTGTTTTCCCTCGCTCGTTATGCCGACCCCGCCTACCAGACCCTGCTGGAAAACTGGGGCGAAAGCTGGCAGTTATGAGGCCCGCTCAAAGGAGTCACTCCCCATGCTGAATGCCCCCCGACCGCTTTCGCTGGCCGCCCGCCTGCATGAAGACCTGCGCGCCCTCATTGCCCGCACCCCGCCCGGCGAGCGCCTGCCCTCCGAACCGCAACTGGCCAAAACCCTCGCCGTGTCACGCGCCACCCTGCGCGAAGCCATGCGCACCTTTGAAACCGAAGGCCTCATCCATCGCCGTCAGGGCGTGGGGACCTTTGTCGCCCAGCCCCCCACGGTCATGAAATCCGGCCTGGAAGTGCTGGAAAGCATCCATACCCTCGCCGCTCGTATGGGCATGACCATGCGTATGGGCGAATACGAGATTGAAACCCGCCCGCCCACGCCGGCCGAGGCCGCCCGGCTGGCTATGGGCTCCAGCCGCAACGTCGTGCAGGTGTCGTGGGTCATGCAGGCCGATGACCGCCCGGTCGCTTACCTCGTGGACACCCTGCCGGAAGATGTCCTTGACCCGCAGCGCCTCAAACGCGACTTCACCGGCTCGGTGCTTGACCTGATGGTGCAGTCCGGTCAGCTCGCCCTCACCACCAGCGATACCACTATCAACGCCGTTGCCGCCACACCCCAGATTGCCAAAGCCCTCGGCATTCAACGCCGCGATGTCCTGCTCTACTTCGAGGCCCTGCTCTACACCCGCGAGGGCCGCGCCATAGACTATTCCTACTCTTACTACCTGCCCGGCTACTTCAATTTCCACGTCGTCCGCCGGGTCGGCAAAGCCACCCCGTAACCGGCACCTCCGCCCGTTACTAATTTCTGGAGCCAACCATGAATGAGCAAACCGTAAAAGCAGTACAGACCAAAGTGGCCGAACAGCAGGACAAAATCATACAGTTTTTGCGCGAAATCGTCGCCATCCCCAGTATGGATTCGCAAATCGGCCCGGTCGGGGAGCGCATTGCGGCCGAGATGCTCGCCCTCGGCTACGACGAAATCCGCTTTGACCAGATGGGCAACATCATTGGCCGCATCGGCAACGGCGAGAAGATTATCGTCATGGACTCGCACATTGACACCGTCGGCATCGGCAACCCCGAAGAATGGGGCTGGGACCCCTTCATGGGCAAGGTCGAAGACGGCATCCTCTACGCCCGCGGCGCCTGCGATGAAAAGGGCAGCACCCCCGGCATGGTCTATGGCCTCGCCATCGCCCGCGACCTCGGCCTGCTGGAAGGCTGGACCGCCTACTATTTCGGCAACATGGAAGAATGGTGCGACGGCATCGCCCCCAACACCTTTGTGGAAGTTGACCCCAAAATCCGGCCGGATTTCGTCGTCATCGGCGAGCCTACCCGCATGCAGGTCTATCGCGGCCACAAGGGCCGGGTCGAGATGGAAGTCGTCAGCAAGGGCCGCAGCGCCCACGCCGCCAGCAATCACCTCGGCGATAACGCCCTCTACAAACTCGTCCCGCTGCTGGAAGGCATCCGTGACCTCGAACCCAAACTGGGCGACCATCCCTTCCTCGGCCACGGCAAAATCACCGCCAGCGACCTGCACGTCAAAACCCCCAGCATCAACGCCGTACCGGATGAAGCCACCCTCTTTGTGGACCGCCGCCTGACCTTCGGTGAAGACAAAGAGAAAGCCATACAGCAGGTGCGCGACCTCATCCCAGCTGAATTCAGCGACACGGTCTCGGTCAAAGAGATGTTCTACGACACGCCCTCCTACACCGGCTTTGTCTTCCCGGTTGATAAATACTTCCCCGCCTGGGCCTTGGAAGACGAGCACCCGCTGGTGCAGGCCGGCCAGCGCGCCCGCGCCCTCATTGGCCTGCCTGCTGCCGAAAGCGGCAAGTGGAATTTCAGCACCAATGGTATTTACTGGGCGGGCAAGGCCGGCATCCCCAGCATCGGTTTTGGCCCCGGCGATGAAGTTACCGCCCATACCACCAATGACTCGGTTTCGCTCGAAGAAGTGGTGAAAGCCACCGAGTTCTACGCCATTCTGCCCGCGTTACTCACCGGCGAATGAGGAGGAGCACACGAAAAGCGTGAGTTCAAAATGCCAGATAGCAGGCAGGAATGATTTTACTTTTGTCATTCCGAGCGGAGCGAGGAATCCCGTTCAGCGCTCTTTTTCAAACCGGCTCGCTGGAAAACGAACCTGCCTCGCGACCCCTTGCTGTGCTCGCGCTGGCAATTACCGGCTCACGAAACCCGAATATCCAATAACTAATTACCAATTACCAATTATGAATTACTACCCCACCCACTATCTCACTAACGAGGTGTACCATGCAAACCGATTTAAGAGGCCGTGACCTGATTGGCGACCTGGATTTCAGCAAGGAAGAAGTCGAAACCGTTCTGGATGTAGCCTGGGACCTGAAGCGCAAGCGCGCCCTCGGCGAGCCGCACGCCCTGCTGCGCGACAAAGTCCTCGCCATGCTGTTCTTCTACTCCAGCACCCGCACCCGCGGCTCGTTCGAGGCCGGCATGGCCCAGCTCGGCGGCCACGGCGCTTTCATTGAATCCCGCACCACCCAGATTTCGCACGGCGACACCGAGCGCGAACTCGGCAACATCTACGGCCGCTACTTTGACGGCATCGCCATCCGCCACGTCGAGTACGGCGTCGGCAACCGCTACCTCAACCTGGTGGCCGAAGCCTCGCGCGCCCCGGTCCTCAATATGCAGTGCGAGGTCTACCACCCCTTCCAGTGTCTCGCCGACCTGATGACCATCATGGAGAAATTCAGCACCCGCAACCTGCGCGGCAAACGCGTGGTGGTTTCGTGGGCCTATGCCGCCTCCTACCTCAAGCCCATCTCCGTGCCCCAGTCGCTGATCCTGCAACTGCCGCGCTTCGGCGCGGATGTCGTTCTCTCCTACCCCAAGGGCTTTGAACTGATGCCCGATATCGTTGACCAGGCCCAGGGCGAAGCCAAAAAGCACAAAGTCGGCTTTGATGTCGTCCATGACATGAAAAAAGGCTTTAAAGATGGCGATGTCATTTACGCCAAGTCCTGGGGCCCCCTGCTCACCACCACCGACCCCGAAAAGGGCAAGGAAATGCAGGACATGCACAAGGACTGGATTACGGATGCCGACAAGATGAGCGTCGCCCATGACGATGCCATCTACATGCACCCCCTGCCTGCTGACCGCGACATCGAAGTGACCAACGAAGTGCTGGATGGCCCGCAATCGGCGGTGATTGACCAGGCCGAGAACCGCCTGCATGCCCAGAAGGCCGTCATGGCCCTGACGATGCGGTAAGAAAACAAGTATCAGGAAAACAAGTATCAGGAAAACAAGTATCAGGTTATATGGATTAGAGGCAGCCGCAGAAATGAAATCGCGATGAAGCTAATCAAGTCGCAATATCAATCCCCGAGCGAATCGGGCAAAGGCGGGTTTGAAGACCTCGCCTGCTATCGGTTAGCTCTCGATTTGATGCAAAATGCCCATCAGGTCGCAACGGCTTTGCCGAGCGATGAGAAATACGACCTGGTGCAGCAGATTCGCCGCTCATCCAAAAGCGTGTTGGCTAACATTGCGGAAGGCTACGGCCGTTATCATTATCTGGATGCGCTCCGGTTTTATGCGATTGCGCGCGGTTCGCTGAATGAAACGCTCAGTCACTTGATTGTCGCAAAGGACCTGGGATACATCCCGGATGACTTCTTCCATGAGGTCTATGCTCTGTCACGCGCGGCTGAAAAAGCCCTGAACGGGTTGATGAATCATGTCCGAACCACGAAAGCAGGGAAAGCGGAATTCGGTGATCGTTCCATTCGAGAGAATTCAGCCTTGTACGATGCTAAAGAATTGTCTGGTTTGGAGGAATACCCGGATAACGACCTTTGATACTTGTTTCTTGTTTACTTGATACCACCAGGAGAATATAGATGCCCAATAAAATAGCCGTCGTCGCCGTGGGCGGCAACGCCCTCATCAAAGACAACAACCGCAAGACCATCCCCGACCAGTACGAGGCCGCCCGCGAGACCATGGGCCACATCACCAGCATGATTCAGGACGGCTGGGATGTCGTCATATCGCACGGCAACGGCCCGCAGGTCGGCTTCATCCTGCGCCGTTCGGAACTCTCGCTGGGGGAACTGCACCCCGTCCCGCTGGATTACTGCGGCGCAGACACCCAGGGCGCCATCGGCTACATGTTCCAGCGTGCCCTTCACAATGAGTTCAAGCAGCGCGGCCTGAACAAGACCGCCGCCACTGTCGTCACCCAGGTGCGGGTGGATGCCAAAGACCCGGCCTTCGAGAAGCCCAGCAAACCAATTGGCTCGTTTCTGGATGAAGCCACTGCCCGTGAACACATGAAAGCAGGCAAAACCTTTGTGGAAGACTCCGGCCGCGGCTGGCGCCAGGTCGTCCCCTCGCCCAAGCCGGTTGAAATCATGGAACTGGAAGCCATCCATCATTTGGTCGCCAACGGCTTCACTGTCATCGCCGGCGGCGGCGGCGGCATCCCGGTTGTGCAGGATGAAGGCGGCAACCTCATCGGCATTGAAGCCGTGATTGATAAAGACCACGCCTCGGCCCTCCTCGCCGCCCACCTCAAAGCCGACCTGCTGCTCATCTCCACCGCCGTGGAGCAGGTGGCGATACACTTCAACAAGCCGGAGCAGAAATGGCTGGAGCGCATCACCATCGCCGAAGCCGAGCAATACATCGCCGAAGGCCACTTTGCCGCCGGCAGCATGCTCCCCAAAGTGCAGGCCTGCATCCAGTTCCTGCGCAATGGCGGCCAGCAGGCCCTCATTACTGACCCCGAGCACATCCCCCAGGCCCTGCGCGGCGAGACCGGCACCTGGATTGTGCCCTGACCGGAGACCGCGTGCAAAAGTTTCTGGGCTATCGCTGTTCGGTCTGTGGCCGGGAATACGCCCCCGGTGAAGCCACATACACCTGCCCGGTTGATGGCGGCAATCTGGATGTCGTTCTGGATACCGCCGCCATCGGCCGCGCCCACAGCCCGGCGGACTTTGGCCCGCAGTCCGCGCCTTCCCTGTGGCGCTACCTGCCGCTGTTGCCAGTGGGCGAGCCCGGCCACGCTGGCACGCCCCTCCACCGCGTTGGCTGGACGCCCACTTACCAGCCGCCGCGCCTGGCCGCCGCCCTTGGCCTGCAACACCTCTGGCTCAAGGACGAAAACCCCAACCCCACCGCCTCCTTCAAAGACCGCGCCAGCGCTCTGCTGGTGGTGCGGGCCGCCGAAGCCGGCGCCGAAGTCATCATCACTGCCAGCAGCGGCAATGCCGGCGCGGCGCTGGCGGGCATGGCCGCTGCCACCGGCCAGCGCGCCGTCATCCTCGTTCCCAAAACCGCCCCCAAACCCAAGGTCGCCCAGTTGCGCGTCTACGGCGCGGAAGTGCTGCTGGTGGATGGCAACTACGATGCCGCTTTTGACCTCACCATCGAAGCCGCCCGCGAGTTTGGCTGGTACTGCCGCAACACTGGCTACAACCCCTTCACCGCCGAAGGCAAAAAGACCGCCGCCCTTGAAATCTGGGAACAGGTTTTGCTCAAACGCCACCTCGCCAAACCGTTGTGCGTTTTCGTGTCTGTGGGCGATGGCAACATCATCGCCGGACTGCACAAGGGCTTCAAAGACCTGCACGCCCTTGGCTGGCTGGAACACATGCCGCGCCTGTTCGGCGTTCAGGCGGCTGGCTCGGCCGCCGTGGCCAATGCCTTCGCGGCCGGCACGGAAGACATCCAGCCCGTGGCCGCCAACACCCTGGCCGACAGCATCAGCGTGGATTTGCCGCGCGATGGCCTGCGCGCCCTGCGAGCCGCCACCCACACCAGCGGCGCATACCTGACCGTCACCGAAGACGAAATCCTCGCCGCCATCCGTACCCTGGGGCAGGGCGGCCTGTTCGTGGAGCCTGCCGCCGCTACTGCCTGGGCCGGGCTGGCTGCTGCCGTGCAATCCGGCCAGATAGCGCCGGATGACCCCTGCCTCGTCCTGCTCACCGGCGCCGGCCTCAAGGACACCGGGGCGGCCATCCGCGCCGCTGGCGAAGCGCCCATCATCGCGCCGGACTTGACGGCGCTGAAAGAGTGGTTGAAGATATAACTATGCCCAAGAAACCCTACTTCTCCGTAATTGCACCGATTTATAACGAAATCGGCAATCTGGATGAACTCCACCGCCGCGTGGCCGAAACGATGCAAAAATCCGGCGGCGATTGGGAACTGCTGCTGGTGGATGACGGCTCGTCAGACGGCTCCACCGAGCGCATGCGCGCCCTCGCCAAAACAGACAAGCATGTCAAGCCCATCATCTTCGCCCGCAACTTTGGCCACCAGATTGCCGTCACCGCCGGGCTGGACTACGCCGAAGGCGATGCCATCCTCATCATTGACTCAGACCTTCAGGACCCGCCCGAAGTGATGCTCGAACTGATCGCCAAGTGGCGTGAGGGTTTTGAGGTCGTCTACGCCGTGCGTGAGAGCCGCGAAGGTGAGTCCTGGTTCAAGCTCTTCACGGCCAAAGCCTTCTACCGCCTCATCAATCGCCTGACCTCCATCCAGATTCCGGTGGATACCGGCGACTTTCGCCTTATGGACCGCAAGGTGGTGGACATCCTGAACACCATGCGCGAGCACCATCGGTTTCTGCGCGGCATGTCGGCCTGGGTTGGCTTCCGCCAGAGCGGTGTCAAGTACCACCGCGCCGCCCGCCTCTCCGGCGAAACCCATTACCCCCTGCGTAAGATGGTCAAACTGGCCCTCAACGCCATCACCAGTTTCTCCTTTGCGCCGCTGCAATTCGCCACCTACCTGGGCTTCATTTCGGCCGGCGTCAGCGTGGTTGCCATTCCCATCGTGGTTGCCTTGCGTCTGGCCGGTTCGCAGGCCTTCTTTGGCCAGGCCAGCGCTCTCATTGCCGTGCTGTTCTTTGGCGGCGTGCAGTTGATTTCGCTCGGCATCCTCGGTGAGTACATCGGTCGCCTCTACGATGAAGTCCGCGGCCGCCCGCTGTACATCGTCCGGGAGGCTCCCAAAAGCTCTTACCACAGAGGCACAGAGCCACAGAGAAAGTCAAATGCAGAAAGATGATGTTGCCGGACTCAATAAGGTTAGCGAACAGATTATCGGCGCTGCAATTGAAGTTCACAAACAACTTGGCCCCGGTTTGCTCGAATCTGTTTATGAAGCTTGTCTGGCACAGGAGTTATCTTTGCGTGAGGTACAGTTTCAAGCCCAGGTCGCAGTTCCGGTGGTTTATAAAGGAGTACGCCTTGCAGCCGATTTTCGTGCGGACTTGATTGTTGAGAATCAGATTGTGGTCGAACTGAAAGCGATTGAGAAAATTCAGCCAGTTCATCAAGCCCAGCTGCTTAGCTATCTCAAACTGGCAGGCTATAAACTTGGCTTGCTGATAAATTTCAATGTGCCCGTCCTCAAACAAGGAATTC
>CAZEQN010000002.1:0-34053 GCA_964514335.1 uncultured Anaerolineaceae bacterium | reverse complement strand
TTCAGGTGCGGTTTACTGCGGTCAAACTTTTCCTTGCCCATGTGCGTTCTCCTTACAAAAAATCGATCAAGTTCGGGTCAGTCCGTCCGGCTAGGCGCCGGTGCGGATAAGTTCGGCCTGCGCTTCAGAGACGCGCTGGTAATGGTCGAACTCCATTGTGAAGACGCCGCGGCCCTTGGTGGCCGAGCGCAGTTCTGTTGCGTAACCAAACATTTCGGCGAGCGGGACCATGGCACGCACGGCCTGGGCGTTACCGGCTCGCATTTCCATGCCCTGGACTTCGCCACGGCGGGCGCTCAATTGGCCAACGACATCACCGAGGTATTCTTCCGGCACAACGACTTCCACTTTCATCATCGGCTCAAGCAAAACGGCCTTGCCGATGTGCATGCCTTCCTTGAAGGCCATGGAAGCGGCCATTTTAAAGGCCATTTCATTGGAGTCGACTTCGTGGTAGGAACCGTCATAGAGCGAGACTTTAACATCCACCACCGGATAGCCGCCAACGATGCCGGCATCGGTGGCTTCGCGCATGCCCTTTTCAATGGCGTTGATGAATTCCTTGGGAATAACGCCGCCGACGATGTTGTTCTCAAATTCAATGCCTTTGCCGGGTTCATTGGGCTCCATGGCAAAGACGACGTGGCCGAACTGGCCGCGACCGCCGGTTTGCTTGGAGTAGCGGTGCTCGGCTTTCTCCACGGCGCGGGTGATGGTTTCACGGTAAGAGACGCGCGGCTTGCCGACGTTGGCCTGAACCTTAAACTCGCGCTGCATACGGTCAACAAGGATTTCGAGGTGCAGCTCGCCCATGCCGGCAATTACGGTCTGGCCGGTTTCGTGGTCACTGCGCACCTGGAAGGTGGGGTCTTCTTCGGCGAGGCGGCGCAGGGCTTCGGCCATTTTGTCCTGGTCGGCGGCGGTCTTGGGTTCCACGGCGATGGAAATCACCGGGTCCGGGAAGCTGATGCTTTCCAGAACAATGGGGTGGCTTTCGTCACACAGGGTGTCGCCGGTGGTGGAGTCCTTGAAGCCGAGCACGGCGGCGATATCGCCGGCTTGCACTTCTTCCACATCTTCGCGGCGATCAGCGTACATACGCACCATGCGGCCGACGCGTTCGCGCTTGCCCTTGGTAGAGTTGAAGACGCCGCTGCCGGAGGTGACTTTGCCGGAATACACGCGGAAGTAGGCCAAACGGCCGACGTAGGGGTCAGAAACGATTTTGAAGACGAGGGCGCTCAAGGGCTCATCATTGCTGGGGCCGCGGAACAGTTCTTCTTCGGTCTTGGGGTGCATGCCTTTGACCGGCGGAACATCCAGCGGGGAGGGCAGGTAATCAATCACGGCATCCAGCACAGGCTGAACGCCTTTGTTCTTGAGGGAGGAGCCACAGTAGACGGCGGCGGCTTTGCTGCCAACGACGGCTTTGCGCAGGCCAGCTTTGAGTTCTGCGGTGGTGATGGCTTCGCCTTCCAGGTACTTGAGGGTGAGGTCATCATCGTGCTCGGCGATGGCTTCGACCATCTGTTCGCGGGCGGCTTCAGCAGCGGCGCGCAGGTCAGCGGGGATTTCAGTTTCAACAGGGGCGGCGCCGGTTTCATCCTGCCAGAGGATGGCTTTCATTTCAAAGAGGTCAACGACTCCCTGAAATTCAGATTCGCTGCCGATGGGCAACTGCACCGGGATGGCGGTGGCACCGAGGCGCTCGCGGATGCTGTCAATGGTGCGTTCAAAGGAAGCGCCGACGCGGTCCATCTTGTTCACAAAGCAGATGCGCGGTACGCCGTAGCGGTCGGCCTGGCGCCAGACGGTTTCAGACTGGGGTTCGACGCCCTGAACAGCGTCAAAGACCACCACGCCGCCATCCAGCACACGCAGGGAGCGCTGGACTTCAGCGGTGAAGTCGATGTGGCCGGGGGTGTCAATAACGTTAATGACGTAGCCCTTCCACTCGGCGGTTACGGCCGCGGAAACAATGGTAATGCCACGCTCGCGTTCCTGCTCCATCCAGTCGGTCACGGTGGTGCCGTCGTCAACGGAACCAATGCGGTGCGTTTTGCCGGTATAGAACAGAATCCGCTCGGTGGTGGTGGTTTTGCCGGCATCGATGTGGGCAATGATGCCGATGTTTCTTAGTTTTTCCAGCGACACTTTAACAGTCATTCGAATTCACCAATGTCAAACTATTCTTAGGGAACTACGCCTAGACGCGGTAATGCGAAAAGGCGCGGTTGGCTTCGGCCATGCGGTGGGATTCTTCGCGCTTGCGCACGGAGGCGCCCTGCCCGCTGGCGGCTTCCAAAAATTCGGCGGCCAGTTTTTCAGCCAGGGTCTTGCCGGCGCGGGCGCGCACGGCGGTAATGATCCAGCGCGTAGCAAGTGCAAACTGGCGCTCGGGTTCAACTTCCATCGGCACCTGGTAGGTGGCGCCACCGACCCGGCGGGGGCGTACTTCCATGGAGGGGGCGACTTCCTTCAAGGCGGCGTGGAAGACTTCCAGACCGGGCTTGCCGGCTTTCTTTTCCATGATGTCAAAGGCCGCGTATACCTGGGCGGCGGCGGTGCTTTTCTTGCCATCTTTCATGATGCGGTTAATGAAAGACTGGACCTTGCGGTCGTTGTAGCGCACATCGGGTTCAATCTGGCGCTTTTCGGGTCGGTTTCTGCGAGCCATAGCAATTCCTCTTGTGTAGATGCGGTGCAAAATGATTCGCCGGTCAGGGAGTGCACCCGGCGAATGATTGCGGCAACCTAGCCGCCCTTGGGGCGTTTGGCGCCATACTTGCTGCGAGCCTGGCGGCGGTCACCCACCCCAGTGGAGTCCAGCGTACCGCGCACGATGTGATAACGCACACCGGGCAAGTCCTTGACACGGCCACCGCGCACGAGCACGACGGAGTGCTCCTGGAGGGTGTGACCTTCGCCGGGGATGTAGGCGGTGACTTCCAGACCATTGCTCAAACGCACACGGGCGATTTTGCGCAGGGCGGAGTTCGGCTTCTTGGGGGTCATGGTGCGCACCACGGTGCACACGCCGCGCTTTTGCGGGGCGCCCTTGGCCTGGCGAATGCGGCGCTGCTTGTACGAATTCAAAACGTACTGCAAGGCCGGGGACTTGCTTTTCTGCTTCTTATTGCGGCGGCCCTTGCGGACCAGCTGGTTAATGGTTGGCACACGTTCCTCCAAAAAATCCTACAGGTTGCGCTGGTTCTATCCAAACAGCGAGGCCATCGTGTCGGTGCTGATGGCCTGGCTGCGAGCGACATATTCAGACGGTCTATTTCTGTGGGCTTTCCAGCCCGTGGTTGTGTTCTTTCACGCAGTCACGAATGCGGATTTTATCACTATCACAGTACAGAGTCAAGGATTCGCATAGGTGATGGCAGAGCAAATCGCGGCGGGCAACCGGGAGTTGCCGGTTGCCCGCCGGCGTGTTTTTATTCGCCGCCGTCCAGATTGACGCCGCCAAATTCCAGCAGGCCGGTACCGAGCCGCGGCTGGCGGGCTTTTTCTTCTTCCTTGCCGAATTTGACCACACCGTCATCGGTGATGGCTTCCACCGAGAGGCCGAGACTCTGAAGTTCCTTGACCAGCACCCGGAAGGAGGCCGGAATGCCGGGCTCTTCAATCGGTTCGCCCTTGACGATGGCTTCGTAGGTCTTGACGCGCCCGACGACGTCATCGGACTTGACGGTGAGCATTTCCTGCAGGGTGTAGGCTGCGCCGTAGGCTTCGAGCGCCCACACTTCCATTTCACCAAAGCGCTGGCCGCCGAACTGGGCCTTGCCGCCCAGCGGCTGCTGGGTGACGAGGCTGTAGGGGCCGGTGGAACGGGCGTGGACTTTGTCTTCCACGAGGTGGTGAAGTTTGAGCATGGTCATGACGCCCACGGTAACCGGGGTGTCATAGGCCTGGCCGGTCATGCCGTCGCGCAAATGCTGGGTGCCATAGATGGGGGCCGGGTAGCCGGTGGCGAGAGTGACCTCGTGGGCTTTCTGGTAGAGGGCATCCAGCTCGAGCTTTTCGGCTTTGACGTCCATGGTTTCCAGCCACAGGCGCAGACAGGCGGTGATGGTGTCATTGACTTTTTCGGGGTGGTGCATGCCATCGCCTTCGTCGCCGAAGTCGAGGATGCTTTCGATGTCCTTGAAGCCCTTGTCGCGCAGCCATTCACGCATGGCGGAACGGCGGGCGTAGACCGGGTCTGAGACGAGGCGGTAGACATCGTACTTGCGTTTGCCGAGCCAGTCTTCCATATACAGGTTGCGAACTTCGGCTTCGTCCTCGAAGTTGTTGGGGTCATGTTCGCCCTGGGCCTGGAGCCATTCCCAGGCGGCTTCGGCGGTGCGGGCCCAGGTGTAATCAATGAGCCAGGCGCGGGCGAGTTCGGCTTCGATTTCGGTTTCAGAAGCGCCGTCAAAGACAGGCACTTCGGCGCGGAAGCCGAGGCGCAGGGCGGCCCAGCCGAGATGGGTTTCGAGAACCTGACCGATGTTCATACGGCCGGGGACACCCAGCGGGTTGAGAATGACATCCACCGGGGTGCCGTCTTCAAGGAAGGGCATGTCTTCGACCGGTACGACTTTGGAGACGACACCTTTGTTGCCGTGGCGGCCGGACATTTTATCGCCAGCCTGAATTTTGCGGCGCTGGGCGACACTGACGCGCACCATCTGTTCCACACCGGCCGAGAGTTCAATGTTGTCTTCGCGCGAGAAGACCTGGACATCCACCACTTTGCCGCGCTCGCCGTGGGGCATGCGCAGGGAGGTGTCTTTGACGTCGCGCGACTTTTCACCGAAGATGGCGCGCAGCAGGCGTTCTTCCGGGGTGAGTTCTTTTTCGCCTTTGGGCGTGATTTTGCCAACAAGGATGTCGCCGGGGCCGACTTCGGCGCCGATGCGGATGATGCCGTACTCATCCAGGTCTTTGATGGCTTCTTCGCCGACGTTGGGGATGTCGCGGGTGATTTCTTCGGCGCCGAGCTTGGTGTCGCGGGCTTCAAGTTCGTACTTCTCGATGTGGACGGAAGTGAAGCGGTCATCCTGCACGAGGCGTTCAGAGATGAGGATGGCATCTTCAAAGTTGCCGCCCTCCCAGGAGACGAAGGCCACGACCATGTTCTGGCCGAGGGCGAGCAGGCCGTCCTGGGTGCTGGAGGAGTCAGCGATAACTTCGTTCTTGCGGACGCGCTGGCCCTTGACGACCGCCGGGCGCTGGTCGATGCAGGTATTCTGGTTGCTGCGCTGGTATTTGCGCAGTTTGTAGAGGCGCACTTTTTTGCTTTCGCTGCCGAGGACTTCGATTTCACTGCCGGTGACGGAGACGACTTCACCATCTTCTTCGGCGACGATGACCTGGCCCGAGTCCTGGGCGGCATAGCCTTCCATCCCGGTGGAGACCAGCGGGACTTCGGGCTGGACGAGCGGCACGGCCTGGCTCATCATGTTTGAGCCCATCAGGGCGCGGTTGGCATCGTCGTGCTCGAGGAAGGGGATGAGGGCGGCGCTGATGCCGACCACCTGGTGCGGGGCGACATCCATGTAGTCAATGTCTTCCGGAGCGGAGAATTTGAAGCCGGATTCGTAACGGGTGGAAACACGCGCCCGGACGAATTCATTGTGAGGGTTGAGGGGCGCATTGGCCTGGGCGATGAAGAACTTATCTTCAAAGTTGGCCGAGAGGTATTTCATCTCATCCGAGACAAATGGGATGACGAGGACTTCATTGCTGGCGAGGCTGGCATTGGCAATCTGGCGGGCTTTGTCTTCATCGAGCCGGGTGCCTTCCTTAAAGAGAACCTTGCCGGACTTGTCCACGACATCTTCGCGCAGCTCGCGGCCGGTGAGGTCTTTGATGGTGGGCTTGACGGCGTTAATGACGCGGCGGTAGGGGGTTTCAATGAAGCCGTATTCATTGACGCGGGCGAAGGAAGCCAGACGACCAATGAGGCCGATGTTGGGGCCTTCCGGGGTTTCGATGGGGCAGATACGGCCGTAGTGGGAGTGGTGGACGTCGCGCACATCAAAGCCGGCGCGCTCGCGGCGCAGACCGCCGGGGCCGAGGGCCGAAATGGTGCGTTTGTGCTTGAGCTCGGAGAGCGGGTTGGTCTGCTCCATGAACTGGGAGAGCTGGCTGGAGCCGAAGAACTCGCGCAGGGCGGCCACGACCGGGCGAATATTGATAAGGGTGATGGGCGAGAGCTGCTCCTGGTCGCGGATGGACATGCGCTCTTTGATGACGCGCTCCATGCGGCGCAGGCCGATGCGCAGTTTGTTCTGGATGAGCTCGCCAACAGTCTTGACGCGGCGGTTGCCGAGGTGGTCGATATCGTCAGCCTTTTCGACTTCATTATTAATGAGGATCATGCGGCGGACGAGATAGATGATGTCCTGCTTGGAGATGGTGCGGTGCGGCAGGGGCACCATGTCTTCCATTTCCAGCTTTTGGTTGAGCTTGTAGCGGCCGACGCGCTCCAGGTCATAGTGGCGCTGGTCGAAGAGCTGGGTTTCCATGAACTCGCGGGCGTTATCGAGGGTGGCCGGGTCGCCCGGGCGCATGCGGCGGAAGAACTCGATGAGGGCCTGCTGGGCGATGGTATGGTTGCTGTCCGGGTCCCACTCGCCTTCCTGGCGCAGGGTGGCGGGCATGTACATGCGGTCGGGGTTGTTGTCAATATCGGCGAAGAGGGCGAGGATTTCCTCGTCCGAGCCAACATTGAGAGCGGCGGTATCGAGGCCGTCTGAAACGGCGGCGAGGGCGCGCAGGAAGATGGTGACCGGCACGGTGCGCTTGCGATTGAATTTAAGGGTGAGGTAATCGGTCTTGCGGGTTTCGAATTCCATCCAGGCGCCGCGGTCGGGGATGAGCTTGGCGGTAGCCAGCGGGCGGCCGGTGGCGCGGTCCTTGGGGGCTTCGAAGTACACGCCGGGTGAGCGAATGAGTTGGGAGACAACCACGCGCTCGGTACCGTTGATAATGAAGGTGCCTTTAGGGGTCATCTCCGGGAAGTCGCCGAGGAAGATGTCCTGCTTGATGGGTTCGGGGACGTCCGGCCCGGCGAGCAGCACGGAGACGTACATGGGGGAGGCGTAGGTGAGGTCGCGGTTGATGCATTCTTCGATGGAGAACTTGGGCTCATCAAACCAGTAGGAGAGGCCCCACTGTTTGGCCTCGGGGCTGGTGGGGCTGGGGAAGAAGAGCTTCATGCCCTTGTTGTAAGATTCAATGGGAGAGATTTCGTGGAAGAGGTCGTACAGGCCTTCCGCCTTTAGCCGCTCAAAGGATTCCAGCTGGACTTCAATTAAGTTGGGCAGGTCAAGCTGGACCTTGATCCGGGAATACCGTTTGGTCGGAAGTGATTTAGCCATATGTGCGCGTCTCCCTGATGCGAAGAGGAAAGGTGGATGCAATCCCTAAAATGGATTAAACAGTAATAGCGGCTCCACCGGGGAAGCCAAGGGTCTATTATATGGAAAACACGGGGGAGTTGTCAAGAGGCAATATCGCGAGTATCATAGGATTCCCTTCAGGCTGGCCGGGTGACCGCGGGGGAGCGCTTGCGCTCCTTCGAGGAAAGTCCGCACTCCACAGGGCAGGATGCCGGGTAACACCCGGGGCGGGGATAACCCGCCGGATGGGCCACAGAAACATACCGCCGGCTTCGGCCGGTAAGGGTGAAATGGTGGGCGAGGCGGCAACGCTTCGCTTAGAGATTGCTCCGCAAGCTCTACAGGTAAGAGCCCACCGCGCCGCCCGTAATGGCGGCGGCCAGGCAACCCCCATCCGGAGCAAGGCCAAGCAGGAACGAGCCGCGGCCCGCGGCGTTTGAGTTCCGGGTAGGCTGCACGAGGCGGCAGGCGACTGCCGCCCCAGATAGATGGTCACCCAGGTGGGTGCGGGCGAGGATGAAGCCTTCGGGCGTAAACTCGAGTACGCCCCACCGGACAGAATGCGGCTTACAGGCCAGCCAAGGGACCTGCATGTTTCCGTTGGCATTTGCCAGCGGGAGAATCATCCGCCCCCAGGGAGAGACTCTCTGGGGGCGGGCCGTTTAAGATTGGGGCTGCAATTGCGGCGGGATAAAAGTCCTAATGACTTGCGCACTGGAAAGTGCTACAATTTTTTCAGCCCCCGGACGCACATCTTCCTCTCCGGCCCTCAGCCCCCCACCCACTCCAGCCAAAGGATTCTGCCATGCCGTCGCGTCGCGCCTCGATTCGTCTATTGCCATTTATTTCTGTCTTTCTCATCCTCTCGCTGGCCTGCGGGGTGGGCGGAGTTGCGCCCGCTGAACCCGGGCCGGACTCAGGCGGGGAAACGCCGGCGCCGGACGTGGAGGCCACGCCGGAAGCAGAAGTCGATCTGGCTCCTATCAGCCTTTCGCAATACCTGGCGCGATATGTGGAAGGCGGTGGCGACCGCGTGGAGGGCGCAATCGCGCTGCTTAACCATATGGCCGGGCAAGGCGACCTGCCGGCCGGGGTGCAGGCGGATGCAGGCGTAAACTACCATTCCATGTTCGGGTTTTCCTCACAACTGGCGCTGCTGCTGGATGGCGACCTGCCGGAGGAGCAGCGTACTGAAATCCTGCGATTGCTGCAAATTCTGGCGCCCTCGGAGGAAAGTCTGCAACGATACGCCCAGCCGGCCGAAGCCAGTGCGGGCAAAACGGCCGCGCCGGTTGCGGGGGCAGCTCGCCAGGTGGAGTGCTCCACCCTGTGGGCCGAAGGTTTTCCGGATGACCCCAGCCCGCCCATCTGCCTCGAATATCGCGATTCGGTTACATATGGCGGTGGGTTGCGTGCCCGCGCCTACTATGCAAGAGAAGATAGCAGCGATGAGCTTGTGCAAAGGGCGGTTCAACTGGCGCTGGAAGCAATTGTGGATGCGGCCAATACTTACCAGGGGCTGGGGCTGGAGATTGGCCACGCGAATTTGATTTTTACCTTGCTGGACCACCCGGGCGAAGACGGCACTTATGCGATGGTTCCCGGCCGTTCAGCAGGGCGAATCGCTGGCGAACCCTGCCCGATTATTGTGTATCCGGTGGGCGTGGAATCTTTGGGGGAAGCCCAGTTCAAGCAGGCGGTGGCGCACGAGTTCTATCACTGCGTACAGGACCTGCGCTATGGCCCGACGAACTACGATGTAACTGACTGGTGGGTGGAAGGTTCGGCGACTTATTTCAGCAATGTGGTGTACCCAAGCGCCAATCAGGAATGGGAATACGTTTTTGACTTTGACCTTTTCTCGCCGCGCTTTCCGCTGGTGCACTCCAACCTGGCTTATGCCAGCGTGGTGTTCTGGATGTATGTGGGCGAATCCTCCAGCCTGTACGATGTGCTGCACATTTCTGACTCGCTTTCCAACAGCCGCGGCAGCGCTGGCGTAGAAGCGAGCAAGGCGGAGCAACTGGTGGCGCTCTCCAGTTGGGGCGGGATGGATGAACTGTTCTTCGCCTTCAGCAAGGCCTATCTGGACAACCAGATTCGCGACACTGGCGGCGGCTACCTGCCGCTGGACCCCGCGCCAGGTACGGTTATCACTTACCCGGGAGGGCGCGAGATGGAAACGCACCCCTTCGTAGTGACCCGCTACCGCCTGCGCTTTGACGAAGGGTATCTCTACAACATCACCGAAAACGTGTCCGGAGCATCCGGCAACCACGCCGTGCGCCCCAGTGTGGCAGGGGATGAATGGGGCAACCTGCCGGATTCACACTCCACAGCCTGCGGCGAGTCCACCTTCCGGCTGGTGCTGGTATCCACCGACCCCAGCGCGGTCTCTGACCCGCACACGCTGGATTTAGAAACGGACGAAGAAGAAACGCTTGACTGTGACGAGTGTCTAATCGGGCATTGGGAAATGAGCGTGGATGTACTCCAACCAACATTTGCCTCGTTCATGGCTTCTACAGCCAATGCAGAACTCATCTGGCTGATTGGCGCCTACTCGCTGGACATCTTTCCCGACGGCACCTTCGTCTTCCAACCCATCGACCTATCTACAAGAGTGCGCCAGTACACGAACGAGTTGGAGCCGATTGATTTTGAATACGCGCTGGTCGGCTATACTACCGGACGGTGGGGCATCGCTTCGCCCGGTGTGCTGGTCACCACCGATGAAGTGCCACACTTCGCTGGCGTGGCAACCATCACCGCGGGTGAGTTCATGAATGAATATGTCATTGAGGAATTCCCCGGTGAGTTAGGCCTCTCAACCGGTTTCGGCACAATGGAATCCACTTATTCCTGCAACGGCAACGAACTGATTACCAGCACCCCCCCGGAAGCGCTGGTGCCGCAACTGATCTACTACCGAATTGGCACGGAGCCTATCCCCTTCGAGCCGCCCTCGGACTAAGACGGGGAGCTGCCTGCAAATAGATTAAAGAGAAAGCCGCCCGATGGGCGGCTTTCTTGTTTGGCTGAATTAGGGTGTGACTATTTCTTAAGGTACTTATCCATCCAGCGCAGGATGTGGTTGAGGCGGGCGATGCGGCGGTCGGTGCGGCCGGTGCGCGAGAGGCCGTGGGGTGAATCAGGGAAAAGCACCAGTTCGCTGTCCACGCCCATGCGCTTGAGGGCGATGTAAAGCTGCTCGCCCTGTTCATGCTCGACGCGCTGGTCCATCAGACTGTGGATGACGAGGGTGGGGGTTTTGACGTGCTTGCCCATCAGGCTGACGGGCGACTGCCGCCAGTACTGTTTGAGCAGTTCTTCGCTCTGGTAGGGCGGGCCGTCGCCCATCCACTCTTCAAAGAACCAGTTGAAGTCACTGTTGCCCACGAAGCTGACCCAGTTGGTGACGGCGCGCTGGACGACGGCGGACTTGAAGCGGTTGGTCTTGCCGATAATCCAGGCGGTCATGAAGCCGCCGTAGGAGCCGCCGGTAACGCCCATGCGGCTGGCATCCACATAGGGTTGCTTTTCGACATAGTCGCTGAATTTCATCACATCGTCGTAGTCCACGGTGCCAAACTGGTGGCGGATGGCGGCAATGTGTTCGCGGCCGTAGCCGCGCCCGCCGCGCGGGTTGCTGTAGGCAATGATGTAACCCTGGGCGGCGAGGTAGTAGAACTCATGCATGAAGCGCCAGCCGTACTGCGCCTGCGGGCCGCCGTGAATTTCGATGATGGCGGGGTATTTTTTGCCAGCGCGGAAGCCGGGCGGTTTGAGGATCCAACCCTGGAGGTCTTTTTTGTGGCCACCCTTGAACCACACTTCTTCCAGTTGGCCGAGGTCGACGCGTTTGAGCCAGGCGTTGGTTTTGGTGAGGGCTTTGGTCTTGCCGCTGTCCATCTCACGCAGGTGAATCTGGTTGAGGTCATCCACGCTCCCAAAGAAGTAAGCGAGGCGGGTTTGAGTGCGGTCAAAGCGGTAAGCGCCGACTTCGCCGTGTTCCTGAATGATGGTTTCAAGGCGGTCGGTGGCGAGGTTCCAGGCGTAGAGGTCGGTGCGGCCGTGCTCGCTGGCCTGGAAGTAAATGCGCTGGCCGTCAGCGCTCCAGGTGGGGCGCATGGTGGCGGCCGGGGCGACGTCGTGCGCGCCGAGGACGTTGGCATCCAGGTCCAGTTTGGCGGTCAGGTTGCGGGCTTTGCCCTTGCCATCGGCGGGGACAATCCAGAGGTAGTCGTTATCCCAGAAGCCCTGGGTGCCGATGAAGGCAATCCATTTGCCATCCGGCGAGAAGGAGGGTAGTTGCTTGCTGCCCTTGAAGGTGGGAATTTCCTTCATCTTGCCGCCGCTGGCGGGCAGGGTGTAGAGTTCGCCGCCTTCCAGTTCCATATCCGGGTTGGGCTTGCGGTTGGAGATAAAGGCGATGATCTTGCCGTCCGGGGAGAGGGCGGACTGGCCTTCGCCATAGAGGTCATGTTCGGTGAGCTGGGCCGCCTTGCCGGTGCGGGCATTGACGCGCCAGAGGTGCTGCTGCTCATGGCCAAGGAAACCGGCGCCATCCAGTTTGTAGAACATGCGCTGGTAGTGGCGGGCGACCACGCCCAGCTTTTTCTTCTGTTCGCTGGCTTCGCGCTCGGCCTCTTCTTTGTCCTGCTTGGTGAACTCAACCAGCAGGCTGCCACCATCCGGGAACCAGTGGAAGGAGCCAATATCGCCCTTAAGGTTCGTGAGCGGGCGGGCTTCGCCGCCTTCCATAGGCAGGAGATAGATTTGCATGCCATCGCCGCGGTCAGAAAGGAAGGCGAGGGTCTGGCCATCCGGCGAAAAGCGCGGGTTGAGGCTGTTGTGCTTGCCAAAAGTCAATTGGCGCGGGGCGCCGCGGCCGGTGGGGGCGAGCCACAGGCGGGTGTACTTTTTCTCAGTGGCGCGCTCGACGGTTTGCAGGGCATATACCACGCGGTCACCGGCGGGGTGCATATCCAGCCCGGTGATGAGTTCAAAGTTGTAGATGTCTTCGGCGGTGATGCGGCGGTTGGTGGGCATAAAGTCTCCGATGGTGGGGATGAAAATCAGGCCGATTTGGCGGCCTGTTGCAGGAGGGCTTCGAGGTCCAGACCAGCGAGGGTATCCAGCTTCAGGTTGGCATGGGCGAGGTCTAACTGGCGGGTGATGGGGTTGGGTACAGCCACGGCAAAGATGCCGGCGCGGTTGGCCGCCCGCACGCCATTGGGGGAATCTTCAAAGACGATGGCTTCATGGGGGGTGATTTCAAGGCAGGCGAGAGCGGCCAGATACAGGGCCGGGTCGGGTTTGGTTTTTTCGACATCATCGGCGGTGCGGACGCAGGCGAACCAGTCCAGGATGCCGAGGCGGGCGAGGTGGCCGGAGACCCAGTTTTCAGGGGAGGAGGATGCCACGGCAAGTTTCAGGCCGCGGGCGCGGGCGGCAGCGAGCAGTTCACACACGCCGGGCAGGCAGTCCTGCTCGCCGATGCGCTCCACATAGTATTTGCGGCGTTGAATCCAGATGGCTTCGCGGTCAATCGGGCGGTTGGCCTGTTGTTCGAGATAATCGCAGGGGTCAAAATCAGACGCGCCAGTACCGCCCACAATGCTGGCCCACTTTTCCAGCGGCAGGTCGGCGCCGTGTTCATGGTAGACCTGCTGCCACGCTTCGTAGTCGGGCGTTTCAGTGTCCACTATCAGTCCGTCGAGGTCAAAGATTAACGCCCGGATGGATGCCATAGGAGAAATTATAGCATCCGCGTCATAAAAAATGCCCTTGACTCTCCTGTTAGAAGAGAGTGTACACTCCAGCAGATGATATCCTCCACCCAGGCAAGGAAGGCACGATGATCCGGATAGGAGACTTTGCGCATCTGGCCCAAGTATCGATTCAGACGCTACGGCACTACGATGACCTGGGCCTACTCAAACCGGCGTATATTGACCCGGCCAATCAATATCGTTATTACCGGATTGAGCAATTGCCGCACATTAACCGTATCCTGGCATTAAAGCATCTGGGCCTGTCGCTTGACCAGATTGCGGAGATTATCAGACAGCCTCTGACAGCCGAGGAGCTGCGCGCGATGTTGAAGACGCGTCGCATCGAACTGGAAGTTCAGTTAGCGCAAGTCCAGAAGCAACTGGAAGCGGTGGAGGCACGACTGACGATGATTGAAAAGGAGAACGAAGTGCCAAAACATGAAGTGGTAATCAAGACGGTCGACGCGGTTCGGATTCTATATAAGCGGGTACATATCCCTTCGAATGACCTTGTACCCCAATACCTGACTCCCGCCTTTGACCACGTGTACAGTACTGTGAAGAAGAATGGCATCCCGATTGCCGGGCCGGCGATCGCACGCTGGCACACCGCTCTGGATGCGCAGACGGATGAAGTGGTGGATGCGGCTATGCCCATTCAGGGCGACCCTGGCGCGCTGAATGGTTTTGAGATGGAGGACCTGCCTGCCCAGGAAATGGCATGTGTTGTCCATGAAGGCGACTTTGCAGACTTCATGCAGGCGTATGAATCGATGTTCAAGTGGTTGGCGGCCAACGGGTATGTTAAAGACGGCGCTTTCCGCGAGATTTACCACCAATTTGACCCCCGTAACACGCGGCAAACAGTGACCTAAGTGCAGGTGCCATTTAAGAAGGATGACAGATAAGTTACAGGTTGCAAAAAGAAACGCGCCCGGCTCATCACCGGGCGCTTTATAAATAGTAAAAGAGGGTTAGAACAACCGCAAGAGCGCGCTGGCTGTCCAGTCAAAGAGAGGTTGCATGAAGAAGAAAAGGGCTACCGTGCCAATGGCGGTGAGGGCGGTGGTCCAGTTCAGCAGGCGGCTGCCTTGCACCTGAGGCTTGCCCTCCTGGAAGTACATGACAATCACGACCCGCAGGTAGTAGTAGGCGGACACGAGCGAGGTGAGCACACCCAGCACGGCCAGCCCAACGTAGCCCCCCTGCAAGACGGCCCGCAGCAGGAAAAATTTACCCGCAAAACCGAGGGTGGGCGGCACGCCCGCAAAGGAAAGCATGAACACCAGCATGGCGAGCGCCAGCGCCGGGTACTTGCGGCCGAGGCCGGCATAGTCGCTTAATTCCAGGCCTTTGCCTTCGGCGCGTTCCAGCAGCATGACGATGGCCCACGAACCAAAGGAGGTCAGTCCGAAGGCCACGAGGTAGAACAGGGCGGCGGCGACTGTATCGCGGTGGGCAGCATCCTGGGCGTAAGGCACGAAGGCCATCAGGATGAAGCCGGCATGCGAGATGGAGGAGTAGGCGAACAGACGCTTGATGTTGCGCTGGGCGATGGCGGCGACGTTGCCGATGATGAGGGTGGCGGCGACGATGCCGGTCAGCACCGGCACAAGGTCGGGGCCGAGGGTGGGAAAGGCAACGATGAAGACCCGCAGCAGGGCGGCAAACCCGCCGACTTTGGCGGCCACGGCCATAAAGGCAGTGACGGGGGTGGGCGCGCCTTCGTAGACATCCGGCGTCCACATATGGAAGGGGGCGGCGGCGACCTTGAAGGCGAAGCCTATCAGGATGAGGGCCGCGCCGAGCAGGAGGAAGATGGGGTTGGCGACCCCGGCCTGGGCAGCGGCAAAGATTTCGGCGAGGCGGGTGCTGGCGGTGGCGCCATAGACGAGAGCGACGCCGTAGAGCAGGAAGCCGCCGGCGAAAGCGCCCAGCAGGAAGTACTTGAGGCCGGCTTCTTCCGAGCGGGCGTCGCGCTGGGCAATGGCCGCCATGATGTACAGCGGAATGGAGAGCAGTTCAATGGCGAGGAAGACCACAATCAGGTCAGCGGCAGCGCCCATGAGCATCACGCCCGAAAGCGAGAAGAGCATGAGGATGTAGTACTCGCCACGGGCGAGATCGAAGCGTTTGAGGTATTCGTAGGCGACCACCACGCCAAACAGGCCCGTACCGAGAGCCAGCAGATTGATGGCGTTGGAAAAGCCATCCACTTCCAGCAGGCCGTTGAAGGCGGGTTGTTCCACGCCGGTGGCGCGCAGGGTGAGGCCGAAGGCGACCAGCAGGCCGAGGACGGTAAGCCAGGGGGTCAGGCGTTTGCCCAGCGCCCCACCGAACGCATCCATGAGCAACAGGAGGCAGGCCCACACCACCAGAAAGATGGTCGGCAGGATGGTGAGGATATCAGTTACAGAAACAATTTGCATCCGGGGTCTCCCACAGAGCGGGCCGCCTTACGGCAGCACGTTTACCAGTTGCACCAGTTGTTCCACGCTGGCGCTCATCAGGCCGAAGAACGGCTTGGGGTACAGACCAATCCAGAAGATGAAGACCAGCAGCGGGATGAGGGTGAGCAGTTCGCGGCGCGAAAGGTCGGGCAGACCTTCGTTTTTCTTGTTGGTGACCGGGCCGAGGAACATTTTCTGGAACATGAAGAGCATGTAGATGGCGGCGAGGATGACGCCCAGGGCGGCGAGGGCGGCGTACCAGTAGGAACCGAGCACGCCGGTGGCGGCGCCCCAGGCGCCGAGCAGGATGGTGAACTCGCCCACGAAGCCATTGAGGCCGGGCAGACCCATGCTGGAGAGGCTGACGATGAGGGTCAGGACGGCGTAAACCGGCATGACCGTCCACAGGCCGCCGAACTGGTCGAGGGCGCGGGTGTGGCGGCGTTCATAGATGAAGCCGACGATGAGGAACAAGGCGCCGGTGCTGATGCCGTGATTGACCATCTGCAGGATGGCGCCCTGAATGCCCTGCTCATTGAGGGCGAACAGGCCCAGTACCACAAAGCCGAGGTGGCTGATGGAGGAATAGGCAACGAGTTTCTTGACATCCGTCTGGCTGAAAGACACCGCCGCGCCGTAAAGGATGCCGACCACCGCCAGAAAGGCCATCAGCGGGGCCAGCTCGCGGGCGGCATCGGGGAAGAGCGGGATGTTGAAGCGCAGGAAGCCATAGGTGCCCATCTTGAGCAGTACACCGGCCAGGATGACCGAACCGGCGGTGGGGGCCTGCACGTGGGCATCCGGCAGCCAGGAGTGCAGAGGCCACATCGGAACTTTGATGGCGAAGGCAGCGGCAAAGGCCAGGAAGAGCCAGATCTGGATATCGGCCGGGATGCCGCCGAGGGAAATCAGGGTCGGGACGTGGAAAGAACCCTGCTCAATGCCGAGCCAGAGGATGGCAAGCAGCATGAGGATGGAACCGGCCATGGTGTAGAGGAAGAACTTGATGGCGGCGTACATGCGCTGCTCGCCGCCCCAGATGCCGATGAGGAAATACATCGGGACGAGGGTGAACTCCCAGAAGACATAGAACAGGAAGAGGTCCTGGGCGAGGAACACGCCCAGCATGCCGACTTCGAGCAAGAGGAAGAAAATCTGGAATTCGCGGACGCGTTCTTCCACGGCGTGCCAGGTGGAGAGGATGGCAATCGGGGTGAGGAAGGTGGTGAGCAGCACGAGCAGGATGCTCAAGCCATCCACCGCCAGAGCGTAGCGGATATCCCAACCAGCAAAGGAGAACCAGTGCTGGTTGATTTCCAGTTGCAGGCCGCCATCGCTCTGGTTGAAGAGCGTCAGCATCCAGATGGAAATGCCGAAAGTCAGCAGGGCGGTGACCAGCGAAATCCAGCGGGCGGCGCTGTCTTTCTTGATGAAGAGCAGCAGCAAAACGCCCACCAGGGGGAAGAAGGTCACAAGGTTCAGTGGTTCCAGAAGAAAGTTCATAATCCGTCCTCGTTATCGTCCGCTACCTAGCGGAAAATCAGGGTTCCCAATATAAGCACCACGCCGACAAAAACCCACAGGGCGTAGTTGCGGACAAAACCTGTTTGCAAAATGCTCAAGGCGGCGGCGCTGCCCTGGGCGGCGCGCGCCAGCCCGTTGGCGATGCCATCAATCACGCCGAGGTCCACCGGGTGGGCGAGAAAGCGGGTGAGGCCAAAGAAACCATCCCGCAGGACGCGCTCATGGAACCAATCGTGCCAGAAGCGCCAGTCCACGACATCGGCAAGGAATGCGGCCAGCCGCTGGTAGGGCTTGATGATGGCCTCTTCGTAGATTTCATCCAGCCACCATTTGGCCTGCATGCCTTCAAAGATACCGGGCAGGGCTTTTTCCAGCGGGTCGGCTTCCTTGACGGTCTGGCGCGGCTTCTGGCCGTAGACCAGCCAGGAGAGATAAATGGCGGCCAGGGCAAAGGCGGTGCTGCCGAGGGCGACATTGCCATTGAACTGGGTGGCGTGATAGAAGTGACCGAGGGTGTATTCGAGCCAATGACCGAACTGGTGCGTGGTGGGGAAGTTCATGAAACCGCCCAGCAGGGAGAGCGCCGCCAGTACCACCAGCGGGATGAGCATGGCGCGCGGGCTTTCCCTGGCAGCCTCGGCACCGTGGCTGCGGGGTTCGCCAAAGAACACCAGCCAGACCTGCCGCCCCATGTAGAAGGCGGTCAGGAAAGCCGCCAGCGTAAGGGTGATGTAAATCGGCAGGCTGAAATGCAGCGCATCGGTGAGGATTTCATCCTTGGAGAAGAAGCCGGCCCAGATGGGGATACCCGCGAGGGCCAGCGTGCCCATCATGTAGATCCAGAAAGTCCAGGGGATTTTGTGACGCAGGCCGCCCATGTTGCGCATGTCCTGCGGGTCAAAGGCGTGGCCGTGGTCGTCATGGCCGTGATGGTCATCATGGTGGTCATGGCCGTGGGCATCTTCCCCGATGGGGTGATGGCCGCGCTCCACGGCCAGAATCACCGAGCCAGAACCGAGGAAGAGCAGAGCTTTGAAAAAGGCGTGGGTGACGAGGTGGAACATGCCAGCAGCGTAGGCGCCCATGCCAACCGCAGCGACCATGAAGCCCAACTGGCTGACGGTGGAATAGGCGAGGACTTTCTTGATGTCATACTGGGCGACGGCGATGGTGGCGGCAAAGAGAGCCGTAACCGCACCAATGGTGGCGACCACACCCTGCACTTCCGGGATGGCGGAGAAGACCGGGGCGGAGCGAGTGATGAGGTACACGCCGGCGGTGACCATGGTGGCGGCGTGAATGAGGGCCGAAACGGGGGTCGGGCCGGCCATGGCATCCGGCAGCCAGACGTAGAGCGGAATCTGGGCCGACTTGCCGGTTACGCCGAGGAGCATGAAGAGGGCGATGGCCCAGATGGCCCACTCGGGGACGAGGCCTTCTTCAAAGTGATGGAAGACTTCGTCAAATTGGAGGGAATGAGTGACCCAGAACAGGGTGAAGACGGCCATCAGGAAACCGAAGTCGCCGACACGGTTAGCGATGAAGGCTTTTTTGGCAGCGTAGGAGTTGCCGGTGCCGGGCGTGCCATCCGGGCTGCGGTTGAACCAGAAACCGATGAGCAGGAAGGAACACAGACCCACCCCTTCCCAGCCCACGAAGAGCATGAGGTAGTTATCGCCGCTGATGAGAATCATCATCATGGCGATAAACAGATTCAAATAGATGAAGAAGCGCACATACGAAGCAGGGTCTTCCTTGTAGCGCACGTCGTAGTGCATGTAGCCGGCGGCGTAGATGTGAATGAGGGTGCCGATGCCGGAAACGACCAGCATCATGGTGACGCTCAAGGTATCGACGCGGAAAGCCCAGTCAATGGCGAGTTCGCCGATGTGAATCCATTCGAGGAAGGGCACGACCACCGGGTGGCCGTGGTTGGCCTGCAGGGCGAAGAACAGGGCGGCCGAAATGGCGAAGGCCGCGCCGGAGGCCAGGCTGGCAACCGTGCCGATGAATTTCTCGCCGAGGCGTTTGCCAAAAACGAGATTGACCAGCAGGCCAATGACCGGGAAGAAGACAATCCACGGGACGAGGCTGAAAACGCCGCCGGGGTTGGTGGTTTCACTTAGCAGCATGGGTGTGATTTCTCCTCGTTCTTTCTTTCCGGCCTAGCCACGCAGGCTGTTGACATCGTCAATATTGATGCTGCTCTTGCTGCGGAAGACCGCCACAATCAGAGCCAGGCCGACGGCCACCTCGGCAGCGGCGACGGTCATGACGAAGAACACGAAAATCTGGCCGTTGAGGGCTTCAAAGGTACGGGCAAACGCCACAAAGAGCAGGTTGGCGGAATTGAGCATCAGCTCGATGGACATGAAAATGATGATGGCATTGCGGCGGGTGAGCACCCCCACCACCCCGAGGGTGAAGAGGATGGCGCTCAAACCGACATAGTATTCTACCGGAACCATAATTCGCTTCCTCGTTAGCGTTTCTTGCGGTTGGGGGTGTCGCGGCGGGTGATTACAATCGCGCCCACCATGGCGGCCAGCAGGAGGACAGAGGTGATTTCAAACGGCAGCAGGTATTCGGTGAAGAGGGTGCGACCGATTTCCAGTGGGGAGCCGTAGCCCTGCTCCGGGGTGGTGATTGTTCCGAGTGTGACCTGACCGCTGACCAGCAGGTAACCGACCATGCCGAGCAGGCCGAGGCCGAGCAGCACCGCCACCGGCTTCTGCCAGTCCACACTGGTGTGGCGTTCCAGATGCTCGGCGCCGAGCAACATGATGACGAACAGGAACAGCACCATGATGGCCCCGGCATAGACGGTGACCTGCACCATAGCGATAAAGGGCGCGCCGAGCACAAGGTAGAAGACCGCCATGGTGGCGAAATTGAGGATGAGGAAGAGGGCGGAATAGACGGCGTTGCGGCTAAGCAGCATGCCGACCGCGGCGCCGACCGCCACCAGGCCCAAAGCGAGAAAGACTATCAGGTCAGGGGTCATGGTCAGTCAGGGTCCTTCATATCCGGGATGGAACGGTCAAAAGCGCCGGGCGCGACCTTGCGCGGGGTGGGCTGGCCGCCGGCGGGCACGGGGTCGAGCAGCAGTTCGCGGGTGTAGATGGCCTGCGAACGGTCAGTGAACGAGAGTTCGTAGTTATCGCCCAGTACGATGGCCTGGGTCGGGCAGGCATCTTCACAGTAGCCGCAAAAGATACAGCGCAGCATGTTGATTTCATAGGTGCTGGCGTAGCGTTCGCCGGGGGAGAAGCGGACTTCATCGGTGTTCTCGGAGGCTTCAACGAAGATGGCATCCGCCGGGCAGGCGGCGGCGCACAGCGAACAGCCGATGCAGCGCTCGAGGCCGTTTTCATAGCGACGCAGGTGGTGGCGGCCCTTGAAGCGGCGGCGCACAGTGCGCTTGACTTCCGGGTACTCAATGGTGACGCGCGGCTCAAAGGCGGCCTTGAGGACCGTGAACATGCCTGTCAGCAGGGCGAAAATCCCGCGAATTACATTACCCATAAAGGTTCCTCACCTCTCTAGCGAACATTGAAAACTACCATCACAACTGCGGTTAGAAAGATGTTAAGCAGGGCCAGCGGCAGCAACACCTTCCAACCGAAGGCCATCAACCGGTCGTAGCGCAGGCGGGGGAAGGAGGCCCGAATCCAAATCATCAGGGCCAGCAGGGCGACGACCTTCAGGATGAGGTAGAGCGGCCCGAGCAGCGGCCATTGCTCGACAAACGGGCCATCGAAGCCGCCCAGAAAGAGGGTGGCGAAAATGGCGCTGACAGCAATCATCTTGATGTACTCGCCCATGAAGAACAGGGCGAATTTCATGCCGGAATATTCGGTGTGATAGCCAGCGGTGAGTTCCTGCTCGGCTTCGGGCATGTCAAATGGAGCGCGGTTGACTTCGGCCAGCATGGCGATGTAGAACACTATGGCGCCAAGAGGCTGATAGACGATATACCAGTTTGTGGCCTGCTGATGGCGGATGATATCCATCAGGCTCATGGAACCGGCCAGCATAATGGAACCGACAAAGGCGAGGCCGAGCGCCAGTTCGTAGGAAATCATCTGGGCGGTGGAGCGCAGACCGCCGAGCATGGCGTACTTGTTATTGGAAGACCAGCCCGCCAGCACGATGCCATAGACCGAGATCGAGGCGACCGAGAGCAGGAAGAGGACGCCGACATTCAGGTCGCCGGAGATGCCGAGCGACACCGCCCGGCCGAAGAAGTCAATCGGCGGGCCCCAGGGGACGACCGCCATGATAACGATGGCCGGAACCATGGTCATGATGGGGGCAAGCAGGAAAGCGGCCTTGTAGACGTTGGCGGGGGTGAGTTCTTCCTTGAAGAAGAGCTTGAGACCATCGGCGGCGGGTTGCAGCAGACCAAACGGGCCGGTGCGGTTGGGGCCAATGCGGATTTGCAGGCGCGCCAGCAGTTTGCGTTCCAGCAGAGTGGTGTAGGCAAAGCCGGTGGCGAGCACAAAGGCCAGCAGCGCGCCTTTAATCGTCCATTCGAGGAGCAGCAGCAGGGTCTCGTTCATTTCTTCACCGCGACTTCGCAGGGGCCATCCAGCGGCAGGCCAAGGCTGCGGGGAGCCAGCACGACACCGCTGGCAAGGCTGTTATCAATCCGGGCTTCGACCGATACAGTCACGCCATTCAGGGTGGCCTTGACCGATTGCCCAGCGGTTATTTTGAGTTTGTCCGCATCCCCCACGCTCAAGACGATGAAAGGCTGGGGCAAGCGCGGGTGCAGGACGGCCGAGGGGGTGACGGTCGTGCCGCGGTCATACAGGCGGGTGACCGGCACAGCCTTGAGGCCCTTGAATTTGGCCGGTTCGGCGGGTTGCTCAAAGGTGAGGGCCGGGGTGGCTTCGCTGGCGGGCAACTGCACGCCGAGGCCCTGCTTGTTCTCGTAGGTGGTGCCGCCGTAGTACACATCGCCGCGGCCGATGACCGGCCACTGTTCGCGGGTTTCGGTCAGGGCGGCGGTGGTGAGGCCAGCGTAGGCGGGCAGGCTGGCGACCATCTGGTTGAAGACGCCGGCGGCGAGTAGTTTTTCCTGGGCGAGCCCGAGGCGGGCGGCGATCTGGGCGGTGACGGCAAAGTCGGCCCGCAGACCGGCATAGGTCGGCACGGCCGGGGCAAAACGCTGCACGCGGCGTTCGCCGCTGGTAAGAGTGCCATCGCGCTCGGTAAAGGCGGCCACCGGCAGGACAACATCCGCCAGTTCGGCGGTGGGGCTCATGCGAATGTCCTGCACGACCACGAAGCCCGCGCTCTTGACGGCGGCGGCAAGGGCCGGGCTGTCACCGGCCGGGTCCGCGGCGACGATGTAGGCGGCCTTGGCGGCGGCGAGGTCAGCGGCGAGGTCGGCGGCGGGGCGCAGGCCGTTATCCCAGGCGCCCTGGGCGTTGGCCTTGTCCCACACGGCCACGAGGCCATTGTTGGGGCGGCCGGTGTGGCCGGTGGCAATCAGCAGGTTGGCGCAGGCGCGGGCGAGGGCGGCCGATTCGGTCAGGCCGGTGCCTTCGCTGCCATAGAACACAATGAGGTTCGCGGCGGCGACCAGCGCCTGCCCGGCTTCCTTGACGGATTTGTCGCGACTAAGGGCCTGCACGCTGGCGGGCAGGTCGCCGCGCTTGGGGGAAAGCGAGCCGATGAGGGCGGTAGCGAGGGCGGCTTCCTGGCCGTAGGCGTAGCGCAGGCTGTGGGCGGCGTGGCGGTCGAGCCTGGTGCGGCGCGGGTTGGCAACGATGAGGGTCGCGCCGCGCTCGGCGGCCTGCTTGAGGCGCAGCCACCACAGGGGGGCTTCTTCTTCGAGGTCGCTGGCGATGACCAGAATGGCATCGCCCGGGCCGAGGTCGGCGAGGTTGCTGCCCGTGGCAAGACCGAGCTGGGCGGTGAGGTCACCGCCGGACATGCGGCTATCCAGCAGGGCTTTGCCGCCGCCGGCCCTGGCCAGACCGGCAAGGTTGTAGAAGTCTTCGTTGGCGAGGCGGCCACCCGCCAGAGCGACCAGACCTTTACCGGCGCTCTGGAACTGCTCGGCGACCAGGGCGAGGGCCTTCTCCCAGGTGGTGGCGACCAGTTTGCCATCCTTGCGGACGAGCGGCTGGGTGAGGCGGCCTTCGTCTTTGGCGGCGTAGTGGTGGGCAAAGCGGCCCTTATCGCACAGCCAGATTTCGTTGACTTCTTCGTTCTGGCGGGGCATGACGCGCTTGACGACCATCTCGCCGCCGGACTTGGCTTCGCGGCGGGTGTTAAGGGTGGTGTTGCAGCCGACCGGGCAATGGGTGCACAGGCTGCCGGAGGCTTGCAGTTCCCACGGGCGGGCGCCAAAGCGGAAGTCGCTGGTGGTGAGGGCGCCGACCGGGCAGATATCGGTGGTGTTGCCGGACCAGATCGAGTCAAAGCCGGGGTCAGAGTAAGTAACAATCTGGAGAGCGCGACCGCGGGCTTCAAAACCAATCACGGGGTCATCGGCGATTTCGTCCTGGAAGCGGGTGCAGCGGGCGCACTGGATACAGCGTTCGCGGTCAAGGAAAATCATTTCACCGAGCGGCACATGCTTGGCGAGCTTGATTTTTTCGTCAAAGATGAAGCGGCTGTCGCTGCTGCCATGAGCCATGGTGAGATTTTGCAGGGGGCATTCGCCGCCCTTGTCGCAAATCGGGCAGTCAAGCGGGTGCGAGGTCAGCAGGAACTCAACCACATCCTGGCGGGCTTTCTGGACTTTCTCGGTATAGCCGACGACGACCATGCCTTCGGCGACTTCGACCGTACAGCCGGTCTGGAGGGCGCGGCCAAAGTTGATGACCGGGTTGCCCTGCTTGTCGGTTTCGACTTTGCCGGTCTCGCGGTTTACGGCCGGCAGGCCGATATCCACGAGGCACATGCGGCACATACCGACCGGTTCCATCTTGGGGTGATAGCAGAAAACCGGGATGTCAATGCCGGCCCGTTTGGCGGCATCCACCACCAGCGTGCCTTTGGCGGCCTGCACCGGCACGTTGTCAATGGTGAGATTGACGAGGGTGGTCTGGGCGTTGGTTTTGACAGCGTCAGTCATGCGTCACCTTCAGTTCACCGGCGACGGTTTTGGCCCCGGCCTTGAGTTTGAAGTCTTTGGGGAAGCGCTCAATGGAAGATACGACCGCTTCGGTGGCGAACTCGCCGAGGGCGCACAGGCATTTGCCCTTCATGTTCATCGCCACATCCTTGAGCAGGTCCACATCCTTTTGTTCGGCTTCGCCGTGCAGCAGACGGTGGGTGATGTTCTGCATCCAGTAGGTGCCTTCGCGGCAGGGGGTGCACTTGCCACAGGATTCGTGTTTGAAGAAGTGGACGGTCTTATCCACCAGCCATTTGAGGTCAACGGTTTCATCAATGACGATGATGGAGGCCGAGCCCAACTGGGCGCCGAGGCTGGGGACGCTTTCATAATCCATCGGGGTGGCGAGAGCTTTGTCGTTGGCGACAATCAGGGAGGAAGAAGCGCCAGCGGACATGATGGCTTTGATTTTGCCGCCGTTGACGATGCCGCCGCCGTGCTGCATGATGAGCTCGCCGTAAGTGGTGCCGAGCGGCAGTTCGTAGTTGCCGGGTTTGGCAACACAACCGGAAAGGCTGAAAATCTTGGTGCCGGGGCTTTTCTCGGTGCCGAAGGAACGATACCACTTGGCGCCTTTTTCGATAATCAGGGGCACGTTGGCGAGGGTCTCGACATTGTTGACGATGGTGGGTTTGCCATACAGGCCAACCGTGGGCGGGAAGGGCGGACGCAGACGCGGCTGGCCGAGCTTGCCTTCCAGCGATTCGAGCAGGGCGGTTTCTTCGCCGCAGATGTAGGCGCCGGCGCCAAGGTGGGTGTAGAGTTCCAGCTCGTAATCCTTGCCGAACAGCTTCTTGCCCAGGTGCTTCTCTTTGCGCAGGCGGGCAATGTGCTTATCCAGTTCGGCCGCCAACTGCCAGAATTCGCCGCGCAGGTAAATGTAGGCGCGGTTGGCATTGACGGCGTAGGCGGTGAGCATCACCCCTTCCAGGAACTGGTAGGGGTTCATTTCCATGATTTCGCGGTCTTTGAAGGTGCCGGGTTCGGATTCATCGGCATTGACGACCACATAGTGCGGCCAGTTGTTTTTATCAATGAAGCGCCACTTGAGACCGGTGGGGAAACCGGCGCCGCCGCGCCCGCGCAGGCCGGAGTCAAAGACTTCGTTGACCACGGCTTCGGGGGCCATTTTGGTGACGGCCTGTTTCCAGGCTTTGAAACCGCCATCCTTGACGTAGCCTTCATAGGTGGTGAGGGCCGGGTTGTCGCGGTGGCGCAGGAGGATGTGAGAGCCTTTGACGGTACTCATTTTTTCTTCGCCTCCGCCTTGCGCCATTTTTCCACCAGCGCCACGGCGCTCGCTACAGTTTGATTTTCGTGATAGGTGATGTTCTGGTAATCCTGCACCTGGAACATGGGGGCCTTGTCGCAAGCGGCCAGACACATCACGGCTTCGACTGTGACCATACCGTCAGCAGTAGTACCGCCGACTTCAATGCCGAGGTTCTCACACAACCCTTGCAGGAAGGCATCCGCCCCGCGCATGGCGCACGGCAGGTCGTTGCAAACCTGCATGCGGTTCTTGCCAGCAGGCGCATCGTGATAGAGGGTGTAGAAGCCGACAATGGAGGCGACCTCGGTGGGGGTGACGCCGATGATTTCGGCGATGTCGGCCAGGTCCTGACGGCTGACATGGCCGCCTTCACGCTGGGCAACGTAGAGCAAAGGCATGACGGCCGAGCGTTTCTGGTCGTCCGGGTATTTGGCGAGAATGGCCTGAATGTCGCGGGCGTATTTGGTTTGCAGGGCGTTCACCGGTCTACGTCTCCCAATACGATGTCAATGCTGCCGATGATGGCGACCAGGTCGGCGACGTAATGGCCTTCGGCCAGCCACGGCAGGGCTTGCAGGTTGGTGAAAGAGGGGGTGCGGAAGTGGACACGATAGGGCTTGGGGCCGCCATCGCCTTCGAGGAAGACGCCCAACTCGCCACGCGGCGACTCGACCGGCACATAGACCGAGGCTTTGGGGGCCTCGAAGCCTTCCGTCCACAGTTTGAAATGATGGATGACGGCTTCCATGCTGTGGCCGAGTTCGGAGCGCGGCGGGGGCACGAATTTGCGGTTGGCGCTGCGCACCGGGCCGTAGGGCAGGCGGTCCATCGCCTGCTGAATAATCTTGACCGATTCGCGCAGTTCGCGCATGCGCACGAGATAGCGGGCATAAACATCGCCAGCTTCTTCAACCGGGATGTCAAAGTCGTAGGTTTCGTAACCGGCGTAGGGGAAGGCCTTGCGGATGTCGTAATTCACGCCGGAGCCGCGCAGGGTACCGCCGGTGAGACCCCATTCGAGGGCTTTGTCTTTGGGCAGGACGCCGATGCCCACCGTGCGGTCAATAAAAATCGGGTTTTTGGTGAGCAGGGCTTCGTATTCATCAATGCGCTTGGGGAAGATTTTGAGGAAGCCGCGCACCGCGTCTTCAAACTCAACCGGGGTGTCGCGCCACAGGCCGCCGGGGCGGAAGTAGGTGGTCATCATGCGCTGGCCGGAGCACATCTCGAGGATGTCAAGAATCATCTCGCGCTCACGGAAGCAGTACAGGAAGATGGACATGGCGGCCAGGTCGAGGCCGTGGGTGCCCAACCAGACGAGGTGCGAGGCGATGCGCTGCAACTCGACGATAATGACGCGCAGCATCTCGGCGCGGGGGGGCACATCCAACCCGACCAGCTTTTCAATCGCCATGACATAGGCGAGGTTGTTGCCGGTGGTGTTCAGGTAGTCCAGGCGGTCGGTCATCACTTCGGCCTTGAGGTAGGTCTTGGCCTCCATGTTCTTCTCGATGCCGGTGTGCAGAAACCCGATATCCGGGATGCAACTGACGATGGTTTCGCCATCCAGTTCCAGCAGCAGGCGCAGAACGCCGTGGGTGCTGGGGTGCTGGGGCCCCATGTTCAGCAGCATCGTTTCGCCCTCGGCTGCCCGGTCAGAGAGCAGGTGCTTGAGGTCGTTTACGGTGACTTCCATTACAGGTTGGAGGGTCATAAGCGTCTCGTCGGTCTCAAAGGGTCAGGCGGCGGCTATTCCTTCGGCCGCGGCTTGCGCAGTTCGATTTCTTCAAAGTTGAAACTGAACTCGACTTCTTCATAGCCGAGGGGGTAGTCTTTGCGGAGGGGGTGGCCCTGCCAGTCAAAGGGCATCAGGATACGGCGCAGGTCGGGGTGATTGCTGAAGCGAATGCCGAACATGTCAAACAGTTCGCGCTCGTACCAGTTGGCGTTGGGGTAGACCTCATGGATGCTGGGCATTTCGGGGTCGTTGCCCGCCAGCGGCACGCGCACTTCCAGGCGCAGTTTTTTGCTGACCGAGGTGAACTGATAAACGATATGGTAGCGCGGCTCGGTCTGGGGCCAGTAGTCCACGGCGGTCTGGGAAGCCAGCATTTCAAACTTGTGCTTCTTTTTGAGGGCCGTGGCGACTTCCACGATGGCTTCGGGCGCGGCGGTGAGGCTGACCTGCCCGGCGTATTCGTGGGCGGGCAGGCCGAGTTCAGCGGCGATTTTTTCGAGCGTTTTGTTCATGGCGAGAACCCCAACCCTGACGGGTGAAAGTTAGGCGTAGTCCTTGAAGGTTTCGGTCTTGACCTTTTCATGCAGGGTCATGATGCCGTGAATGAGGGCTTCCGGGCGGGGCGGGCAACCGCCCACGTACACATCCACCGGGACGATTTCATCCACGCCCTGCACGATGGCGTAGTTGTTGAAGACGCCGCCGCAGGAGGCGCAGTCGCCCATCGCCACGACCCATTTGGGTTCGGGCATCTGGTCGTAGAGGCGGCGCAGGACGGGAGCCATCTTGCGAGAGACGCGGCCCGCCACAATCATCAGGTCGGCCTGGCGCGGGCTGGGGCGCATGAGTTCCATACCGAAACGGCTCATGTCATAGTTGGCGGCCTGGGAGGACATCATTTCAATGGCGCAGCAGGCGAGGCCAAAGAGCATCGGCCACATGGCGCGGGTGCGCCCCCAGTTGACGGCATCTTCCAGGCGGGCGGTGATGACGCCCATATCGCCCAGTTTCTGCTCTATTCCCATTCGAGGGCTCCTTTTCTCCACGCGTAGGCGTAGCCTACCAGTAAGATGATGATGAAGACGGCCATTTCTGCCAGAATGAAAACGCCGAGGCCGTTTTCGTAGTATTCACGGAAGGCCACGGCCCAGGGCAGGAAGAAGATGACTTCGATATCAAAGAGGATGAAGAGAACGGCAATCAGGTAGAAGCGCACCGGCATCTGGCGGGTGCCGGGGCCGATGGCGCGCATGCCGGATTCGTAGGGTTCGGATTTGCGGGTGGTGCGGCTGCGCGGCCCCAACAGGGTGCCGCCGATGACCGCAATCCCGGCGATGGCAGTGGAAACGACCAGCAGGATGAGGATCGGCCAATATTCGATGAGCAGATTTTCAGGCATGCGGCACCCGTTCGGTGGGATGGAATTGGGCAAGCCAATTCGGGGCGCGCCCAGCTTTTCGGCGGGACGCAGCCGATTTAGTATAACACCCGAAAGCATAGGTGTCAATTTTCACAAAGTCGGTCGTATTATCAGAGGAATGGGGGCGCGGCAGGGGCGGAAAAATGCGGGGGATTGCTTCGGCGGGTTTGTTTTCCTACCAGCCGGTCTGAAAAGGAGATTGGCCGGGATTCCTCGCTTTGCTCGGAATGACAAGAAGTTTGATACGTTTCCAGTCGCTCAATTCTATTTCCTGCTTTTATTATTTGAAGCGTGAGGGAATTTGGCTCATTGGTTAATTCTGAATATATTGACTGGTGAAGGATTGGGTGGCGTTTAACAAATCGGCGGGCGTGCCTTCAAACAGCACCCGCCCACCCTTGTTGCCGCCTTCCGGCCCCATGTCAATAATCCAGTCGGCATTCTTGATGACATCCAGATTGTGCTCAATGACGATGACGGTATTGCCGCTCTCCACCAGCCGGTCCATGATGGCCAGGAGGCGACTGATATCGGACTTGTGCAGGCCGGTGGTGGGTTCATCCATCACATAGATGCTGCCGGCCTTGTGCAGCTCGCTGGCGAGCTTGATGCGCTGGCACTCGCCGCCCGAAAGGGTGCTCAAGGGCTGGCCGAGGCTCAAGTAATCCAGGCCGACATCGCTCAAGGCCTGCAATTTGCCAGTGATTTTGGGGATGTCAAAGTATTCGAGAGCCTGCTGAATGGTCATTGCCAGGACATCGGTGATGGATTTGCCGTTGAGGGTGTAGGCGAGGACTTCGTCCTTGAAACGTTTGCCTTCGCAGATTTCGCAGGGGGATTTGACTTCGCCGAGGGCGGCCAGGTCGGTGTAGATGACACCCAGCCCCTGGCAGTTTTCGCAGGCGCCTTCGGAGTTGAAACTGAACAGCGAAGCGCTGACGCCATTGGCGGCGGCAAAGGCTTTGCGAACATCGTCAAGGATGCCGGTGTAGGTGGCGGGGTTGGAACGGCTGTTGGTGCCGACCGCCGACTGGTCAATGACGACCGCGCCCGGGTGCTGCTGCAGAAAGACATGGTTAATCAGCGAGCTTTTGCCAGAGCCGGCCACACCGGTAACGGCGGTGAGTACGCCCACCGGAATCTCCACGCTGACATTCTGGAGGTTATTCAGTTTGGCATTGCGGATGGGCAGCGTGCCTTTGGCGGCACGAAAAGCGCTCTTGATGGGCAGGGATTGGCGAATGTATTGGCCGGTGAGGGTATCGGCTTTCAGCAGGCCGGCGTAGCTGCCTTCGAACACGATTTCGCCGCCATGCGTGCCTGCCTTTGGGCCGACATCCACAATATGGTCGGCGACTTTCATGACATCCGGGTCGTGCTCAACCACCAGCACGGTGTTGCCCTTGTCGCGCAGTTTTTGCAGCAGTTCATTGAGGCGGTGGACATCGCGCGGGTGCAGGCCGATGCTGGGTTCATCAAAGACGTACATCACATCCACCAGGCTGCTGCTCAAGTGCTTGACGATTTTGACGCGCTGCGATTCGCCGCCGGAGAGGGTGTCGGTGGCGCGGTTGAGGGTCAGGTATTCCAGGCCGATGTCTATCAGGTGCTGCAAACGCTCCAGCAGGGTTTTGACGATGGGCGCGGCATGGGGGTCGTCCATCTTGCGGATGACTTCTATTAATTCGGTGATTTCCATCTGGGCCAGGTCAGCGATGTTGTAGCCGTTAATTTTGCAGCTCAAGGCCGCCTGGCTCAAGCGGGCGCCCTTGCAAAGGGAGCAGGGGCCTTCGGTCAGGTAGGGTTCAACCGCTTTCTGGGCGCGCTCGGAGAGGGTTTTCAGGTCGCGGGTGATGAACTTGCGGGTGAACTTGTTGATAATGCCTTCAAAGGTCAGGTTGATGGCTTTGCCGGCGAGGGTGGTTTTGACCTTGTAGGGTTCGCTGTAGAGCAGCAGGTGCATTTCTTCTTCGGTGTAGTCGTCCAGTTTCTTGTCATTGTCAAACAGGCCGGATTGGGTGCAGAGCGTCCAGTCCCATTTGTCAACGCCGTAATCCGGGAACAGGATGGCTCCTTCGTTGAGGGATTTGGAGGTGTCCAGGAAACGCTCCAGGTCCGGGCCGATTTTGCGGCCGAGGCCGCTGCATTCCGGGCACATGCCCTGGGGGTCGTTAAAGGAAAAGACGTTCGCATGCCCAACGTGCGGCTGGCCAACGAAAGAGTACAGGCGGCGCAGTACGCTGTAAATATCGGTGATGGTGCCGAGGGTGGAGTGCGAGCCGCCGCCCATGCGCTTCTGGTCGACCACAATCGCCATGCTCAAGTTTTCGATGGCGTCGGCATCCGGCTGGGCGTAGCGCGGCAAAAAGGTGCGGATGAACATGCTGAAGTTCTCGTTCAGCATGCGCTGGGCTTCGGTGGCGATGGTGTCAAATACCAGTGAAGATTTGCCGGAGCCGGAGACGCCGGTAAAAATGGTGATTTTGCGCTTGGGGATGCGCAGGGAGACGTTCTTCAGGTTGTTTTCACGCGCGCCGCGTATTTCAATAAATTCCTGGGGCATTCGATTTTCCTTGGTTGAAGACTCCGCCAGTGATGACGGGCCAATTCCAGAATTAAGGCCAAATTCGCTTGCGATGATACCAAGACCGAGACTAAAGACCAAAATAGTCCGGGAGAATGTCAAATGCGCGAACGGTTGCTGCCAGTTAGGCGGCTGGAAAATCCATGAACAGGACTTCCGCCACCAGGCGCGGGTTGGTGTTGGTGGATTGCAGGAGGTCGGCGCTGTGAGCGACGCGGGCCGCCACCTGGCACGCCCTGGCCAGCCCGAGAGCAGCCGCCCAGCCTTCAATTTCTTCGGCGCGGTCCGGGTTGGCGAGCGGGGCCGCCGCGCCCCCAGCACGCAGCATCACATCGCGCCAGTAGGACAGCCACACTTCCAGCGCGCCGAGGAGGGCGGGCTTGTCTTTGCTTAGTTTCTCGACATAGGCAAAACGGGTGACGACCCCGGCGGCCAGCAATTCGGCCAGGTCATCCAGCCAGGCGGCGCGCTGGGCGAGGGTTTCGGGCTGGGCATGCAGGCGCAGGGCCGCGCCCGGCCGCCCGCCGGAGATGTGGGCGAGGAGGTCGGCCTGGTCTGCGGGGAGGCCAAACCGGGTGTGCAGGCCCGCGGCGGTTTCGGCCAGGCCGAGCGGGCGCAGGCGCAGGGTTTCACAGCGCGAAACGATGGTGGGCAGCAGGGCTTCGGCGCTTTCAGCGGTGAGCAGCAGGATGACGCGCGCCGGTGGTTCCTCCAGCGTTTTCAGGAGGGCGTTCTGGGCGCTCTCGGTGGATTGTTCCAGATTTAATAAGAGGGCGATTTTCCAGGCGGCCATGTAGGGGGCGAGGGCGAGGCCGCGGCCAAGGTCACGGATCTGTTCGATTTTGATTTCGCGGGCATCTTCGGCGACCTGCACCACGCTCAAGTCGGCGTGTTGCATGCGCTCCAGTTGCTGGCTGGTGCGGCTGGCGGGGTCAAATTCGCCGGGGGCCGGTGGATGATCGGCGTTGAGGGCCTGGGCAAAACGCAAAGCGAGGGTGCGCCGCCCTACCCCGGCCGGGCCGGTGAAGAGGTAGGCGTGGCGCGGCCCGTGGATGACGTGCTGGCGCAGCAGGTCTACCGCCCATTCATGGCCGAGCAGGCCCCAGTTGGTGTGCATGGGGCTATTTTAGCCGATGTGTGGGTGTGATGGTCTGGCAGTGGTACATGAGTGTATAAGGAAAGGTCGTGAGCCGGGATTGTTTTCCGGTCAGCCGGTCTGAAAGAAAGGCATGAACGGGATTTCTCCCTTCGACTGCGCTCAGGGCAGGCGCTAACGCTCGGAATGACAAGGAGTGAGAACGGCTCCACGGTTAAAACGAGCGACCCCACTTGCGCGGGGCCGCTCTACCCAAAAGGAGTGAACCTGGGTGAACCGGTCGGGAGGCGTCTGCGGTGTTGGCTGCGATGCTTCGTCGGTGTCAGTTCACCCCTGTTCGCAGGGAGTTGTGTATCGCCTGGGCGGCGCGGCGGCCAGCGACCATGGCGGTAACGACCAGGTCAGGCCCGGTGACGGCATCGCCCCCGGCGAATACACCCGGCCGGGACGTCTGGCCGGTGAGGGAATCGGCCTGAATGAGACCGTAATTGTGGGTGGTAAGGTCGGGCGTGGTTTTGCCGAGGGTTTCATCCGGCCAGTAGCCGAGAGCAAGGATGGCGGTATCGGCTTCGATGATGAATTCGCTGCCAGCCACGGCCACCGGGCGGCGGCGGCCGCTGGCATCCGGCTCGCCCAGTTCCATGCGGATGCACTCAACGCCCGCCAGATGCCCATCCGGGCCGCTGATAAAGTGCACCGGCTGGGTGAGGAACTGGTAGTGGGCGCCCTCGTCTTTGGCGAGCTTGCGGTCCTTACGACTGCCGGGCATTTCGTTCTCGGTGCGGCGGTAGATGCAGGTGACTTCTTCAGCGCCCATGCGCAGAGCGGTGCGCAGACAATCGCTGGCGGTATCGCCACCGCCGATGACCACCACCTTGCGGCCGATTTCAGGGGCCTGGCGCAGGGCAGCGGGCAGGAAAGCCGGGCTGACGTTGGCGCGGATGAGGAAGTCGGTGCCCTTCCACACGCCGGGCAGGTCTTCGCCGTCAATGCCCATGGGGGCATCCACGCCGGTACCGACGGCGAGGTAAACCGCATCAAAGCCTTCGTTGAAGAGGTCATCCACGGTTTTGTCGCGGCCGATAAAGGTATTGCCAACGAACTGGACGCCCATGCGGTAGAGGTCATCCATGCGGGCGAGGACGACATCTTTTTCGAGTTTGAAGTTCGGGATGCCATAGAGCAACAGGCCGCCGGGCTGGGGTTTGGAGTCAAAGAGGGTGACGGCATGGCCGCGGCGGGCGAGTTGCTCGGCGCAGGCGATGCCAGAGGGGCCGGCGCCGACGATGGCGACACGCTGGCCGGTGGGTTCGGCGACATCAATCAGGAGTTCGCCAGCATAGCGCTGGTAGTCGGTGGCAAAGCGTTCCAGCATGCCGGTCTGAACCGGCAGGCCGTGCTTACCCATGGTGCAGGAACCCTGGCACAAGGCTTCATGCGGGCAGACGCGGGCGCAGATTTCCGGCAGGCTGCTGGTCTGGCGGTAGAGGTCGGCGGCATCCAGAAAACGGCCCTGCTCGATGAGCCACATGGCTGAGGGGATGTCATTATTGGCCGGGCAGGCGCGCATACACGGGGCCGGGTCGGGGCAATGGATGCAACGGGCAGCTTCGAAGATAGCCTGCTCAGGGGTGAAGGGCAGCAGGACTTCGTCGAAGTCAC
>CAZEQN010000001.1:0-34084 GCA_964514335.1 uncultured Anaerolineaceae bacterium | reverse complement strand
CACGGATAAGCCCGAATTCTGGCTGCCGAAAGTCAGCGTGGTCTTTCATGGGCGCGACATCTTCTCACCCGTGGCCGCCCACCTGGCGCGCGGCGTCCCGCTGGCAGACCTCGGCACACCCATCACTGACCCGGTGCGCCAGCCGCTGCCGCGACCCCAGCGCGCCGCCGGTAGCATTCAGGGCGAGGTCATTCTGCTCTACCAGCACCTTGGCAATATCATCACTAACATTGACCGGGTGCATCTGGAAAACATTGACCCGGCTGGCGTACGGGTCACACTCGGCAGCACCACCATCCCGACCATCTCGCGGACTGTTGGCGAACACCAGCCCGGCGAGCTGATTGCCCTGTTTGGCAGCAATGACGAACTGATGATTTCGGTGGTGAACAGCAGCGCCATCGCCCTGCTCAACCCCGCCGTGGGCGACCCGGTGACGCTTACTTTTTAATGCAACTCTGGAATCAAAAACGGGCGGAGGTAGCCTCCGCCCGTTTGCTTTTAATCGTCAGATTACGGCACAATCCCAAACAGGCCGTAGAACCAGGCCGGCACAAAAAAGCCTTCCAGGTTCAGCCCCCAGTTCAGGTAGAGTGCCCCGAGAAAAATTGCCACGCCGATGCCAATCCAGACATAATCCCGCAGGCGGTATTGCAGCTTGCCAATCCAGGTGCGCCGGTCCTGCCCGAAGCAGCGCAGGTCCATGGCATTGGTGATGTCCTCGCCGTTCACAATGGCATTCATCACCACCGGAATGAGCAGTGGCGCCACGCGCCGGATCTGGGTAATCAGCCCGCCTTCCAGCCGCTCAACTTCATAGCCGCGCGCCCGCTGCGAGTCGACGGTGGTGGCAAAGTCGCGCGCCAGAGTTGGCACAAAGCGAAAGGCCAGGTCCATCGAAAAGGCAAAGCGGTAGGGGATGCCCATGCCGCTGAAGGTAACGCCGTATTTACTGGGGTCTATCGTCCACGGAATAATAAAGAACAGCACCGCGGTGCCCATCATGCGGAACATCTGGGTGATGCCGAAGGCGATTTTCTCAACTGTGATATTCGGGGTCCACGTCAGCCCCAGAATATTAAAACTGCGTTCCCAGAGTATGTGTGGTTCGAGGCGCTGAATTTCGCCCGGCCCACCCCGCCCGGTGATGATGGCATTCAATCCAATAATAACCACAATCAATAGAATGATAAAAAACCACACCCGTTTGGTTTCCTGCCAAGTGAGGCGCGACATAAAAAACTGGGTCATGGAGAGGGCGAAATAACCCACCATGACATACGGGTGCCAGATGGGCACCATGGCGAATAGAATCAGGAACGAGGTAATCCAGCGCGAACGCGGATCCAGCGAGTCCAGAAAGGTGCCCCGTGGGCGGTATCTCCAGGTGACGAGCATCGGCGGGCCTGAAAGAAGGGGCGGGTGGCCGAGACCACCCGCCCCAACCGGTTAGTGTTTAGCGACCGCTGCGGGCTGCGACAGCGTCGTACGCTACCATCACAATCGGCAGCAGCACGGCAATCACAATCGCATTGCCGATGGCCGCGGGGGTGAAGTAGCCGACCAGGGCGGTGCTGATATCAATGCCGCTGGTGAACATCTCCGTCAGCGAAGCGAACAGCATGCCGACCACCACGCCGCCGATGGCGTACATGATGGCTTTCATGATGGTGCCGCGGTCCTTGAAGGACACCACGCTGGCGGCCATCAGGCCCGGAATCAGGCCCATCAGACCGTTGCCAAGGCTCCAGTTCCAGAAGAAACCCCAACCGGACAGGAAGTCGCCCAGCACGTTGCCGATGCCGCCGGCCAGGAAGCCGACCAGCGGGCCGAAGGCCACGCCGAAAAAGGCCGGGATGACCACCGCCGGGCGGAAGGTCACATTACCGACCGAGGGCAGTGGGATGAAATTGGTCGCCCATGAGAATACGCCATACAGGGCGGCGCCGATGGCGGCATACACCACCTGGCGGGTTCCAAACGACCACATATTGCTGTCTTTCATTGTATTTCTCCTCATCTCTGATTTTTGGATTGAAGATAACGACGATGTTCTTGTGCCTCTGGGGTCTTGCAGTCAGATGCTTGGCGCCTGTAGCCTCCTTTCCGGTCGGGTCAGCCCGCGAGGGTTACCCAATCGCATGGGCCAGTTCTTCGGCGCGCATCAGGCGGCCGGTCTGGGGGAGATGTTTGAGGTTGAGGTGTAAGAGCGAGGTCGGCAGTACCCGGCAACGGCGCAACAGGGCTTCATCGGCCATGACTTCGGCGGGTGGGCCATCGGCGGCCAGCTGGCCATCGGCCAGCAACAGGATGCGGTTGGCGTACACCAGCGCCAGGTCCACATCGTGGGTGATGAAAATGACCGCCCCAAAGCCGGGCATCTGCAAAATCGAGTCCATGAAGGCCCGGTAATTCCAGTAATCCTGCCCGGCGGTAGGCTCGTCCATCATCAGCAGCCGCGAGCGCATGGCGAGGATGGCCGCAATGCTCACCCGCTTCTGCTGGCCGTAAGAGAGGGCCAGCGGCGGCGATTCGCGATACTCTTCCATATTCACGGTGTCAATCGCCCAGTCCACATTGGCCGTTACAGTGGTGGCCTCCATGCGCAGGTTCTTCGGCCCAAAGGCCAGCTCTTCCTGCACGGTGGGCGCAAACAGCATCTGGCCCGGGTTCTGGAAGACATAGCCCACGGTATGGGCGGCCTGCGCCACGGTTTTGGCGCGGGTGCTTTCGCCCTGCAACAGCACCTCGCCGCTGGTGGGCTTGAGCAAACCGAGGGCGTGCTTGACGAGGGTGGACTTGCCCGCCCCGTTCGGCCCCAGAATGGCGATGATGTCGCCGGTGTGAATATCAAACGAAACATCCTGCAATACATTCGGCAGGTCTTTGTCGTAGCAGAAAGTTACATTCTTGAATTGCGCCAGCAGTTGCGGGCCAGCCCCGTTGCTTTCGCCCACGGCGGGCGTAAAGACTGGCGGGGCTTCGCTTTTGGCGCGCTGTAACACATACTCGGCGGGGAGTTTGATGCGGTGATAATCCGCCACCGCCATCAGGCCATCCGGCGCGCCTTTGTACATTTCGCGCCCGTTTTCCATGTAGAACACGCTGTCCGGCTTTATCGCCAGCACGTCATCCACGCGGTGCTCGACCAGCATGATGGAAATGCCTTCGTCCGCCAGGCGGCGGAAGAGTTGCAAGGCTTCAAAGGCTGAAGCCGGATCCAGGCTCGCCAGGGGTTCATCCAGAATCAGGATGCGCGGCCGCATCGCCAGCACCCCGGCCAGGGCCACTTTTTGCTTTTCGCCGCCGGAAAGCGAGAAGGTTTCGCGGTCGCGCAGGTAGCGGATGTTGAGGTAATCCAGAGCTTCATCCACCCGCGGCAGGATTTCTTCGCGTGGCAGGCCGAGGTTCTCCAGCCCGAAGGCGACTTCGTTCAGCACGAACGAGGCCACAATCTGGCGCTCCGGGTCTTGCAACAACGTGCCAACCTCCTGTGAGAGTTCGGCCATGGTCAGGTCGGCCAGGCTTTTGCCAAACAGGCGCATTTCGCCTTCCAGCTTGCCGCGGTAGGAGCGCGGAATCAGGCCATTGATGCAGCGCATCAGGGTGGTTTTGCCGCTGCCGCTGGCCCCGGCCACCAGCATTAATTCGCCGGGGTGCAAGTCCAGGTTAATATTTTCAATCGCGGCCTGCTCGCGAATGCGATAGGTAAATTTTAGGTCACGGATGGAGAGGGGCAGAGCGTTGGTTTCAGCAGTCATCAGCGTCCGCGGGGTGTGGTGAACATGGTTAATTATATCCAGCATCCGCTATAACACAAACCTTTTCGGCAAGTTACGCTGGATGGTTGCTTCAACGGCAGCGGGCTAAAGCCCGCTGTCTGACTGTCCACCTCCGCGCGGGTCCTAATTCGGAGTCGAGGCTTTAGCCGAGCGCCGGGTGAATTCTCCGCTAAAGCGGCGACTCCTACTCCACCCGAACTGGACACTCCCTGCCACTCCCCGCCTTTCGTGGCATAATCGCGGTATGACCGCCCGCCCCTTGGTGCATCTCATCCTCGCTGCCCGGCCCAACTTTATGAAGGTCGCGCCGCTCTATCACCGCCTCGTTGCCGAAGGCTGGTGCGAGCCGCGCCTGGTGCACACCGGCCAGCACTACGACGCCAACATGTCTGACAACATCCTGGCCGACCTCGGCCTGCCGGAGCCGCACACCCACCTGCATGTGGGCAGCGGCAGCCACGCCGAGCAAACCGCGGCGGTGATGGTGGCCTACGAAAAAGTGTGCCTGCAGGAAGCCCCGGCTTATGTGGTGGTGGTGGGGGATGTGAACAGCACGATGGCCTGCGCCATCACTGCCAAGAAACTGTTGCTACCGGTGGCGCATCTGGAGGCCGGCCTGCGCTCCGGCGACCGCAGCATGCCGGAGGAAATCAACCGCCTGCTGACGGATGCCATCAGCGACCTGCTCTGGACGCCCAGCCCGGATGGCGATGAGAACCTGCGCCGCGAAGGCGTGCCGGAAGACAAAATCGAGCGCATTGGCAACATCATGCTTGACTCGTATGAACTGCTGCGCGCCCGCATTGAAGCCGCCCCCGGGCCGGATGCCTTCGGCCTGCCGCCCGCCGGTTACGGCGTGGTCACCCTGCACCGCCCCTCGAATGTGGATGACGAAACCCGCCTGCGTACCCTTTCCAACGCCCTCGCGGCCATCTCCGCCGACCTGCCGCTGGTGTTCCCCATCCACCCCCGCACCCGCCAGCGGCTGGCGGCCAGCGGCCTGCTGGATACGCTGGAAGGCACGCCCGGCCTGTACCTTACTGAACCGCTGGCCTATATCCCGTTTATGAGTCTCGTCCAGCGCGCCTGCCTCGTCATTACTGATTCAGGCGGCATTCAGGAAGAAACGACTTACCTCGACATCCCCTGCCTGACGGTGCGCGAGAACACCGAACGGCCGATTACCCTGACCGAAGGCACCAACCGGCTGGTACGCCCGGAAGACCTCGGCGCGAGCGTGGCCGCCGTGCTGGCGGGCGAATGGCCGCACGGCCGCCGCCCGGACCGCTGGGATGGCCGCACCGCCGAGCGCGCCGCCGCCAGCCTGAAGCGCGCTCTGGGGTTATAAGATGGATTTCTATACCCGCCTTGTGTATGCCCGCCGCTGGCCGCTGGTGGGGCGGCTGGCCTACTATCTGCTTAAACTGCTCGGCAGTGAAATCCCGCGCGGGGTAGAGATTGGCCCCGGCTTCACCCTCGTGCATGGCGGCTTTGGGGTGGTCATCCACCCTCGCACCCGCATCGGCGCGAATGTCAAAATCTACCCCGGCGTGACCCTCGGCCGGGCGGATATCCACATCCCCATTGCGCAATCCGCCTTTGAAGGCATCCAGATTGAAGACGGGGCGATACTTTCACCGGGCAGCAAAGTGCTGTGCAAAAGCGGCGTGCTGCGGGTGGGGCGCGGGGCGGTGCTGGGGGCGAATGCCGTGCTGCTGGAGGACCTGCCGGAGGGCGAAATCTGGGCGGGCGTGCCGGCGCGCAAGGTGGGTGAAGTTCCCCAGAAGCATGGATAAGAAACGCCGGGTTGCCAGGGCGCGGGACTTCCGCAAAACACCCACCCCGGCCGAGGCGCGCCTGTGGCAGGCCCTGCGGCGCAAAACAATGGCTGGTCTGAAATGGCGGCGGCAGCATGTCATGCCCCCTTACATTCTGGATTTTTACTGCCCCGCCGCCAAACAGGTAGTTGAACTGGATGGCGAAAGCCATACCGGTCGCGCCGACTATGACCATGCCCGGGATGCCTGGCTGGCGGAGCGCGGGATTCTTGTATGCCGTTACCCGAACGCTGCGATACTGAACAATCTCGATCAAGTTTTGGAAGACGTGAAACGGATAGCGGAAAGCAGAATAGCAGCGGAGTAATGGCCCTCTCGCCCTCTCCCCCAACCCCTCTCCCAGTTCTGGGAGAGGGGAGTAAATGTTGCAGGCGGTGGCAAATTGCATCCTTACTCCTGTGGCGATACTCCCTGAGTAGCAAGGCTGTGCCGCTATTACCCAGCCCCTCTCCCAGACTTGGGAGAGGGGCGCGAGAAGGCATTGCGCAGCAATGCCAGCGAGCGGGGAGAGGGAAGGTATAATCCCCGCATGAACGCCAAAACGCTCCCCAAAATCGATACGACCTATATGCTGGCGGCGCTGACCGCTCTTCTCAACACCCCCAGCCCCACCGGCTACGCCGAGCGCGCCATCGCCCTGACCGAAGAGACCCTGCGCGCCTTCCCGGCCCTTGAACTGCGCCGCACCCGCAAGGGCGCCCTGGTGGCGCGCTGGCCGGGCGCGGCCAACGATGCCCCGCGCGGCCTGACCGCCCATGTGGATACGCTCGGCGCGATGGTCAAGGAAATCAAGCCCAGTGGCCGCCTCAAACTCACCAAAATCGGCGGGTTCGCCTGGAACACGGTCGAAGGCGAAGGGCTGACGGTTTTCACCCGCGCCGGCGGCGAAGTGCGCGGCAGCCTGTTGCTCACCACCGCCTCCAGCCATGTGCATGGCAGCAAGGTCAATGACACCAAGCGCGAGGATGACAACATGGAAGTCCGGCTGGATGCCGTGGTGCATTCGGCCGAAGACACCCGCAAACTGGGGATTGAGGTCGGCGATTTCGTAGCCTTTGACCCGCGGGTCGAGCACACCAACGGCTTCGTGCGCTCGCGCCATCTGGACGACAAGGCCTGCGTCGCCAACATCCTCGCCGCGGTCAAGGCCCTCACGGATGCCGGACTGCAACCGGCGCAGGATACGTATATCCTCATCAGTAACTATGAGGAAGTCGGGCATGGCGCGGCGGCTGGCTTCCCCGCCGAGCTGGCCGAACTGGTGACGGTGGACATGGCGGCCCTCGGCGACGGCCAGACCAGCACCGAGTTTCACGCCACCCTGTGCGTGAAGGACAGCGGCGGCCCCTACCACCACGGCTTGAGCAACCGCCTGCGGGACCTGGCCGACCAGTACAAAATCGCTTACAAGGTGGATATCTACCCCTACTACGCTTCAGACGGCGAAGCCCTGTGGCACGCCGGTGGCGATGCGGCCGTGGCCTTGATTGGCCCGGGCGTGGATGCCAGCCACTCTTACGAGCGCACGCATGTAGACGCGCTGACCGCCACGACCGAGTGGCTGGTGGCGTATTTGCTGGGGTAGGTTGGGGGGAAGCAGAAGGGTTATCAGAAATCGGCGGCAGCCAGTTGTTCAAGGGCTGCTATTAATTCTGGCAAGTCTTCCTGTAGAGTCTGCCAGACGACATCGTCATCTACATTGAGATAATCATGTACTACTTTGTGACGCATGCCGATAACCCCTGACCACGGAATAAGCGGGCGGCTATCCTGATAGTCTCTTGAGACTCGGCGGGCTGCTTCGCCAATCACTTGCAGCAAATGAGTGAGTGCCAGGCGGGTGGTTTCATCCGCATCAAATTCCGCCCGGCTCATCTTCCCAGCGATGGCTTGCGCTTTACGCGCCGAATCCAGCATGTGTCGGATGTAGAGTCGGTCATCCCCCTGCATACACTACCTGCGCCGAGGCGAGCACCTGCCCGCGAATGTGCCGGTTGATGAATTTTTCGGTCACCAGGTCCACTTCCCGACCGCCGAGCAACTCACCAAGTTCTTCCTGCATGTGCACGAGCCGAATAAAGCCGGGGATATGTTGCGGGTCAAACTCCACCAGCACATCTACATCACTCTCCGGCGTAAAATCGGCGCGCAACACCGAGCCGAACAACGACATGCGGCGAATGTGGTGGCGGCGGCAGAAGGCGGCCAGGGCGGGTTTATCAATCAGCGATTCAGTTAGCATACTGTCACCAAACTGCTTTCCTGCGTCTATTGTAGGGCAAAAGTCAGGCAAATGCCAGTAGGCGAGGGTACAATGATGCCAGCCACAACTATGCGCGCACCCTTGCGGGCGCTGAAATCTATGAACCCTAGTTGGCACATGGTTACCCCCAAAATGACCAACCGCATTAAAGAACAGATTATTAATCCATATTTAGCAAATTCAATTGCGCAACCCTTTTTAAAATGGGCTGGAGGCAAAACCCAACTTCTTAACACTCTATTTGATTTTTTCCCAAAAGATTTTAACGGATACTTTGAGCCGTTTCTTGGGAGTGCGGCTGTGTTTTTTTTTCTTAGGCGGCAGTATGGACAATTTACAGCCCATCTCAATGATGCGAATGAAGAGTTAATTAATTCTTATCGCATCATACGTGACGATCTAGATTCTCTTTTGCCCGAACTTGAACAACTAAAAAGAAACCACTCAACAAAGCAGTATTATGCAATAAGAGCAAAATCCCCAGAAACATTGGGGACTATACAGCGTGCTGCACGATTGATTTATCTAAATAAAACATGCTTCAATGGTTTGTATAGAGTCAACTCAAAGGGTGAATTCAATGTACCTATTGGTTCCTACAAGAATCCAAAAATCTATGAAAAAAGCGGTTTGCGCGCCGCTTCTAATGCTTTAGAAGAAGCGAAATTACATTCGGGTGATTTTAATTTTGTCCTAGAATATGCGAATGCTAAGGACTTGGTCTATTTTGACCCGCCTTATTACACAGAAGGCAATGGCTTTACAAGTTATGCAAATACGGGGTTTGGAAAGTCAAGTACTGCTATACAAGAGCATAGGCGATTAGCCGAGGTTGCCCAGCAACTAACGACCCGTGGTGTATATGTAGTTATTAGCAATAGCGATAGTGAGTATACGAGAAAGCTATACAGTACTTATCATGAATTTACCGTACACGAGATACGCGCAAGAAGAAACATTAATTCAAAGGGAAGTGGGAGAGGGCCAGTTTCAGAACTGGTTGTAACGAATTATGAAAAAATTTAAGACCGTCGATATCCCTCAGGCAAATAGTCTTCAATTAGTTGGTGATCTAATTGCATTGGTCGATGTAGGGTTTGTTGGGAACAAAAGATTAGGTTCTGAACTTGGAATTGATCAACGGCAGGTGGATTACTACAAACATGCTGCAAGAGTGCTGGGCTTTTTAGAGCCTAGCAGAGATAAACCAGTTGTAAGTGACTTGGGAAAACGATTTCTAAAGAGCGTGAGAGTTGAAGATAAACATACCATCCTAGTTGATGCTGTTCGTAATACACAAATCGTTAAATTTATTCTTGATAATTTGTCCGAAACAGAGCTAAACAAATCAAGTATTTCGAAATTCCTAGAAGAAAATTCTGACCTTAAGGGTGCAACTGCCCCAAGAAGAGCAAGCACAATCATTGCATGGCTAAAAACTATAGATGGTTTCGATTATGAAAGCTACACTGAAGTAGCGAGAAATAGAAAATCGGACTTTGAGAGAAAAGTTAGAGCTTATAGTGCAAGGGGAGAGGGTGCTACCCACCGCGCCTTAAAATATCGCCTTTGCCACACGCCAAGCCTTATTGAAAATAACTTAACCTGTATCGAAATGGAATATCGTTTTCCCACCACAGATAAGATTGATTTATTGTTTGAAGACTCCAGAAGCCGATTTCTTGCGGTAGAGGTTGAAAATGAAGTCGGCGTGAAAGATATCGAAGGATTGCTGCAAGCAACAAAATACAAGTATATGGCCGCGATTTATTTTGGACGTTCCTTTGCTGAAACAAGGGGTATGCTGGTTGCCCATTGGATACATCCTTTTATGAAAACGAGAGCAAAAAGATATGGTATTGAAACTCGTGAAATTGAACAGGAGTGAACAATGAACTGCCCTTCTTGTGGTTCAGAGGAATTCGTATCAACCCCCAATCAATATGAAGTTCTTTCATTTGAAAATGCGAAGTTTGTAGTGATTGACCATAGGTTTACTGATGAGGAAACTGTAACTTGCCGTGAATGTGGAGAAGAAATCGATACAGACGAATCCGAACGCCAGCGCAAAATCATCCTCCGCAACCCGACGCCATAACCACTCCACCCGATGCAATTAGACACCTTCCTTGACCCTTCCACCCCCTTGAGCGCTGTGCCGGAACTGGCGCGCCACGCCGAGGCCCTCGGCTTTGACTGCATCTGGGCCGCGGAAACCCAGCACAACCCCTTCCTCGCCTGCGCCCTCATCGCCGCCAACACCCAGCGCATTCAGTTTGGCACCGGCATCGCGGTGTCCTTTGCCCGCAGCCCGGCCGTGATGGCCCACAGCAGTTGGGACCTCGCCGAACTCTCCGGCGGGCGCTTCCGGCTCGGCCTCGGTACGCAGGTCAAGGCCCACATCGAGCGGCGCTTTGGCCTGCCCTGGCCGGAGTCTGTGACCGGCAAACTGCGCGAACAGATTCAGGCCATCCGTGCCTTCTGGGCGCACTGGCAAACCGGCGAAAAACTCAACCAGCGCGGCGAGTACTACAAACTCACCCTGACCTCACCCTTCTTCACGCCTGACAAAATCGAGCACCCCGACATCCCGATTTACATCGCGGGGGTCAATACCGGCCTGGCGCGCCTCGCCGGGGAACTGGCGGATGGCTTTCACGTCCACCCCTATCACTCGCCCGACTACCTGCGTACGGTGATGCTGCCCGCCTTTGAGGAGGGCCTCGCCCGCGCCAGCCGGCCGCGCACTGCGCTGGATATGGTCGTGAATGCCTTCACCGTCAGCAGCCCGCACGATGAAGCCCTGGTGCGCATGCAAATCGCCTTCTATGCCTCCACCCCCTCCTACCGGGCGGTGATGGCCCACCACGGCTGGGCCGAAGTCGCCGAGCGTTTGAGCGGCCACGCTGCCAAACAGGAATGGGCCGAGATGCCCGACCTCATCAGCGATGAGATGCTGGGTACTTTTGCCACCGTGGCCCCCGAAGCCGACCTGGCCGCCGCCCTGCACGAACGCTACGCCGGCCTCGCCGACCGCATCACGGTCTACATCCCTCTGCGCCCCGGCGAGCGGGATGCCTTCTGGCGGCAACTCCAGGCTGATTTCAAAAAACTGGCCGCTTAGGCCGCACCCGGGATTAAATAAAAAACAGAGCCATGCTTGCGCATGGCCCTGTTTCGTTTTGAAGGTCGGACTACAGAGTCGTTACGTTCTGCGCCTGAAGGCCCTTCTGGCCTTTTTCAACCGTAAACTCGACCCGCTGGCCCTCTTCGAGGGTGCGGAAGCCGTCGCTTACGATCGCGCTGAAGTGAACGAACACGTCTTCGCCGTTCTCGCGCTCAATAAAGCCGAAGCCTTTTGCGCCGTTGAACCACTTGACCTTGCCTTGTTCTTTTTCGGACATGATTTTGGAACTCCTTTCATAGTGTATTGCTTGTCGTGCAGGGGTTCCAAATCAAAAGGGGACTTTCTTTTTAGAACTTACTGTGGAACTTCAAGCGGCGCTAATACTAATGCCGCACCCGTTGAAAGTCAATCCCTGCAGGGAACTGGATTATGAGTGTTTACTCATAAATCTTCGTCAGAATCGGGCTGCAATTCCACCTTTACGCACTCGCCGCGCCGCACCTGGTAGACATCAAAGTCGCGGGCCACTTCGGTGGCCGGGAAGACCGCCCGGGCCTCCTTGCGGATGTCGCGCTCGCGGTAGCGCCGCGAAACGTGGGTGAGCAGCAGGCGTTTCACGCCCGCATCCCGCGCCAGCGTGGCGGCCATCTCGGCCGTCAGGTGCGCAAAGCGTTGCGCCATGTCGGCTTCTTCGTTCAGGTAGGTCGATTCAATCACCAGCGCGTCGGCCTCCCGGCAGGCTTCCAGCAGGTTGTCAATGCGGCCGGTATCGCCAATGTGCACCAGTTTGGCCCCCGGCGCTTCCGGCCCCAGCACCTCTTCCGGCTGAACGATGCGGCCATCCACCAGCGTTACGGCCTCGCCGCGTACCAGCGCCCCGCGCTGCGGCCCATGCGGCACGCCCAGCGCCTCGGCCGCCTCCGGCAAAAACGGGCGGCGCGGGGCGGTCTCGAACACATAGCCAAAGCAATCCGGCCCGCGGTGGCTGACCGGTATGGCCGTTACCGTAAAATCACCGTCTTTGAAAATCTCCCCCGCCTGAATTTCGGTCATCTTCACTTCAATTTCCATCTTGCCCGGTTGCAGTACCCGCACCCCGTACAGCAGGTCATGGATGCGCTCCAGCGCCCACTTGCCAGCCATGATTTCCACCTGCTCAATCGTCTCCCAGCGCGAGAAAGTCGAGAACAGCCCCGCCAGCCCCAGGATGTGGTCGAGGTGGCCGTGCGTAATCAGAATCTTATTCAGCTTTTTAAAGCCCAGTCCGGAGGTCAGGATCTGGCGTTGCGTGCCCTCGCCACAATCCACCAGAAAGCGGTGCTCGTTGTGCTTGATGACCTGCGCCGACAACCCGCGCTGGATGGAGGGAGCCGAAGCCGACGTGCCAAGAAAAACAATCTCAAACAAATGAAATCCTTCAAAGAGGGAATCGTTTAGCGTATTGTACCGCCATTGCCACAGCCCTAAATTTTACATGGATTTAACACCGGCTGGGTACAATAGGCACTTATTCGTAAAATCCAAGGAGACTCCCATGCGTAAATTCTTACCGGTACTGATCATCAGCCTGCTGCTGGCCGCCTGTGGCACAGCCGCCCCGGCCGCCACGCCCACCAGCATCCCGGCCCCGGAAGTGCAGACCGTGGCCGCCAGCCCCACCGCTGAACCCGCCGCCCCGGCCGCAGACCCCACTGCCGAGCCAGCCACCAGCACAGACAGCCTCTCCGGCCAGGCGGTCTTTGCCATTGACCCCAGCCGCAGCCAGGTGAGCTTTGCCGTAGATGAAATCCTGCGCAATTCGCCCTTCACTGCCGTTGGCGTGACCAGCCAGGTCAGCGGTGACATTAGCGTGGATTTTGACACCCCGGCCAATACCACTGTCGGCCCGGTCAGCGTGCAGGCTGGTTCCCTCGCCACCGACAGCGGCTCGCGCAACGGCATGATCCAGCGCTTCATTCTGGAGACTGGCTCGTTTCCCACCATCACGTTCACGCCCACCAGCATCAGCGGCCTGCCGGAAGTAGTTGAAATTGGCGTGGCTTACCCCGTCACTATCACCGGCGACCTGACCATCAAAGCCGTCACCGCCAGCGAAACCTTTGAAGGCACGGTTACATTGCTTTCTGCCACCGAGTTGCAGGGCAGCTTTGCCGCGACCGTGCTGCGCGACAGCACCTACGGCCTGCAAATCCCCAGCGTGCCGCAGGTTGCCAGCGTGGACGATGCCGTAAAACTGACGATTGAGTTTGTAGCCGTGCGGCAGTAACGCCGCGCCTGCAAGCCAACCTGGTTTTGCAGGGGCGACCTGCAGGTCGCCCCTGCTTTTTTGCTTATCGGCGCCGCTCATTACAGGAATTATCAGAACATACATGCTATACTTAATCGCGAGGCGCATGTATGGCAACCCGTAAAACTTCCTCCCGTAAGCCCGCGGCGCGGCGCAAAGCGACCACCCGCCGCCAGGCCACCGCTAAAAAAACCACCCGCAAACCGCAGGCCAAAAAAGGCGGGCTCAAGCTGCCGCGCCTGTTCAGCGGCCTGCGCCGCAAACCGGCCGCCCCGGCGGCCAAAGCCGCGCCGCGCAAGCCCCTGCGCCCCAGCGGCCCGCCGATTCAGACCGGCATCTCGCTGGACCGCAAACTGGATATCACCGGGGTCGTGCTGGCGCTGGTTGGCCTGCTCACCCTGTTGAGCCTGCTCTCCGCCAGTCAGGGCAGCCTGACCGGCGCCTGGCTGGGCCTGGTGCGGCGCGCTTTCGGCTGGGGCGGCTATTTCCTGCCGCTGGCGCTCATCGCGGTGGGCATCTGGCTGGTACTGCGCAACTTTGAGCGCGTGCCGCGCCCGGATATTGAACGGCTGGTTGGCCTGGCCCTGCTGTATGTTAACGGCCTGGTGTGGCTGCACGCCTTCTTCGTGCCCGTGGATGAAGCCGATGCGCTGGCCCTGGCCGCTGCGGGGCAGGCGGGTGGCTATGTGGGCGGCAGCCTGTGGGTGCTGCTCCACAACGGGCTCGGCACGCTCGGCCTGCTGATTGCCCTGATGGCCTGGTTCCTCGTTGGGCTCGCCATGAGCCTCGACCTGGCCGTGCTGGACCTCTTCCGCTGGGTGGTGCCGTTCAAACTGCGCCTGCAGGACGCCTGGGATGAATGGCAGGCCAGCCGCCGCCCGGATGGCCCGCCGATTGCCGGCCTGCCGCTGCATTCGCCCGAAATCCCGGCCGGCGCGGCCGTGCCGATGCCCGAGCCGCCCCCGCCCCCGGAAAGCCTGCCCGCCGGGCTGGCCGCCGCCACCGCCTATACCCAGCCCTCCGCCACCCAGCCCAGCGCGCCTGAACCGGCGCGTGAGTGGGTGCTACCGAGCGTGAAAGACATGCTGGATGCCGGCGCGGCCATCGCCTACAACGAAGACGCCGATAAAGCGCGTGCCAAAGTCATTGAAGACACCCTCGCTTCGTTTGGCGCGCCGGCCAATGTGGTGGAAATCAATCGCGGCCCGACCATCACCCAGTTCGGCGTGGAACCCGCTTTCATTGAAACCCGCAATGGCCGCACGCGTGTGCGGGTGGGCAAAATCGCCTCGCTGGCCGATGACCTCTCGCTGGCGCTGGCGGCCTCGCGCATCCGCGTGCAGGCCCCCGTGCCGGGCAAGGGTTATGTCGGCATTGAGGTGCCCAACGAGCAAATCGGCGCGGTCGCCCTGCGGGATGTCATCGAGAACCCGGCCTTTGGCCGCCTGAAGTCCAACCTGCGCTTTGCTTTAGGGCAGGATGTGGCCGGGCATGCCGTGGCCGCCGACCTGGCCGCCATGCCGCACCTGCTGGTGGCGGGCGCGACCGGCTCTGGTAAGTCCGTGTGCGTGAATGCCATCATCGCCACCTTGCTGCTACACAACACCCCCGCCACGCTGCGCCTGATTATGGTCGACCCCAAGCGCGTGGAACTGACCGGTTACAATGGCATCCCGCATTTGCTGGCGCCGGTGGTGACCGAGATTGACCGGGTGGTGGGCGTGCTGCAATGGGTGACGCGCGAGATGGACACCCGCTACCAGAAATTCGCCGAGGTCGGGGCGCGCAACCTGGCGGATTACAACCAGCGCCAGACCACCCAGGGCAAGCCGGTTATGCCGCACCTCGTCCTGATTATTGATGAACTGGCGGATATGATGATGGTCGCCCCCGACCAGACCGAACGCTACATCACCCGCATGGCGCAACTGGCGCGGGCCACCGGCATCCACCTGATGATTTCCACCCAGCGTCCCTCGGTGGATGTGGTTACCGGCCTCATCAAAGCCAACTTCCCGGCCCGCATTGCCTTTGCGGTGGCCTCCGGCACCGACAGCCGCGTGATTCTGGACCAACCGGGCGCCGAGCGCCTGCTGGGCCGCGGCGATATGCTTTTCCAGGCGCCGGATGCGCCGGCCCCGGTGCGTTTGCAGGGCGTGTATGTGTCAGACGATGAACTGCAACGGCTGGTGCAGTACTGGCGCGGCTTTGCCGGCACCACCCGCACCGCCCCGGTGGCGACCAGCACGCCAACCGATGGCCCGCCTGCTGGCGTACCGCTCAAGCAAATGGCGATCTGGGAAGAGATGAAGCAAATGGAAGCCGCCAACGACCAGGACGAGATGTATGTGGCGGCGGTGGACCTTGTGCGGCGGCGCGGCAAGGCCTCCATCTCCATGCTCCAGCGCGGCCTGCGGATTGGCTACACGCGCTCGGCGCGCCTGATTGACGCCATGGAAGATGCCGGTATCATCGGCCCGGCGGCGGGCGGCTCCAACGCGCGTGAAATCCTCGATTATGGCGATGTCACCCCGCCCGACGAAGGCACCGGCGGCGGGGAGGGGGAAGCTGAAGTTGGATGATTTGCATGACTAGTCGCATATGGTAATATCAATAATGTTCAGAAATATTACAAGGTGTAACTATGACGATTAGATTTATTGATCTCTTTTGCGGAATTGGTGGGTTTAGAGTAGCCGCAGAACAAGTAGCCGTAAAAAAGAATCTGGATATTTCCTGTCTGTTATCTTCTGATATAGATGAGTATGCAAAGCTAGCCTATGAAGCGAATTTTGGGGAGTATCCTGAAGGCGACATTACCCAAATAGCATCTGAAAATATTCCAGACCATGATGTTCTGTTTGCTGGTTTTCCATGCCAACCATTTAGCATTATTGGTAGCGGTAAGGGTTTTGACGATACCAGGGGAACTCTATTCTTTGAAATAGCTCGGATTTTAGAAGCAAAAAAACCAAAAGCATTTGTGCTTGAAAACGTAAAGCAACTGGTCAGCCATGAAAAGGGCCATACCTTTACTCGCATTCTGCAAACCATAGAGGATTTAGGGTATCACTTCGATTACCGTATCTTAAATGCTTTGGATTATGGATTACCTCAAAAGCGCGAGCGCGTATTTATCATCGGTTTTCTGGATCCTAGTCTTTTGGCTCTATTTAAGTGGCCGCATAAGTTGGAAACATATAAACCGCTGGAAGAAATACTTGAAAAATCTGTAGACAAGAAACACTATGCATCTGAAATGATTGTCCAAAAGCGAAAAGAAAAACATGCTTCAAAGCATAGCGTTTCTATTTGGCATGAAAATAAGGGGGGGAATGTGAGTTCTCATCCATTCTCATGCGCGCTTCGAGCAGGCGCTTCTTATAACTATCTGCTTGTTAATGGGGAGCGAAGACTTACACCGCGTGAGATGTTGAGGCTACAAGGCTTTCCGGACAGCTATAAAATTGTTGTGCCGGATGCGCAGGTTCGTAAGCAGGCGGGAAATGCCGTGCCTGTAAACGTAGTCAATGCAGTTCTAACGAACCTGTTGCCTTTGCTTGAACCTCATCCGGCCACATCAAAGAGAAAAAGCGAAATCTCACAAGAAGTTGAAATGAATTATGCCCGCCAATAATCGGCCTCGTCTTAGAAATGTAAATAAGGTTGAAGAACCTTATCCGTTAAATCAATTTCCAAATAATTTTGGAATTAAGCTCGGAAGGGAAATTATTTATCTCTTAAGCACAAAATCTCAACCCTCTTTGCAGGGTGAAGAATGGGAAGAGATTTTTGCTCGTAGTATTGGGGCGGAATGGACGCCGTCAAATGTTGGACTTGATGATGTGCGCTTAGGTAGTTTTGCATGGGGAGCAAAAACTGTAAAAGCAAGTAAGCCTTCTCAGGCCAAATCCGTTCGTCTTATATCAGGGCGAAATTCTGTTGCCTTTTCATTTGGAGAGTCACGAGTTAAAGATATTGATGCAAACCCCCTGGGTCAAAAAGTTTTGCAAATATGGAATGAGAGGGTTTCGAGTATTCGGCAAAAATATTCTTCTCTGCGAACTATCGTACTTATGAAGTCCAATGACTTAAGCGAACTCGCAGTCTTTGAGATGGAAACAATCCTCTATGATCCGGAATTGTATGTTTGGAAATGGAACAAGCACGAAAATCTTGAGGGCTTTGACAAGGCAACAGCTACTCACCGATTTACCTGGCAACCCCACGGCTCGCAATTCACTATCAAAGAAAACGTTCCAACTCAAATACTGATTCTGAAAATTAAATTGCCTGAGAAGTTGGACAAAGACAAATATCTTTCGGCAATAGGGTTTGAGGAAAGTTGGGTAGAAGTTATAAAAAGAATATGACCGATACCTTCTCGAAAGACAAGCGCTCTCAAATTATGAGGGCTGTAAAATCTTCAGGGAATCAATCTACTGAACTGCAAATGATTTCTTGGTTCAGAGAATTAGGAATAAGGGGGTGGAGAAGGAATTACCCTCTGTTTGGAAAACCCGATTTTGTTTTTCGAGAACGAAGAACTGTAGTATTTATAGATGGTTGCTTTTGGCATGGACATGATTGTAGGAATACAAGGCCAAAGCAAAATCAAGAATATTGGGAAGCAAAGCGAAATCGCAACATTGCTCGCGACCGCCTAGTAAAAGAAACCTTGAAGAAAAAAGGTTGGCAGGTTATTAGAATTTGGGAATGCGAAGTTAAAAATGGAAGCCCCAAATTTCAGAGAAAACTAATTCCAATTCAGGACAAGGCCTCCCCATGACCCCCACCAAATCCTCCCTGCTTACCCAAATCCGGGCGGCGCGTGCTGAACTGGAAAGCGCTCTGGCGGGCCTGACCCCCGCCCAAATCGAATCTCGCCCTGAACCGCAAGCCTGGTCGGTCAAGGACACGCTGGCCCACATCGCCCTGTGGGAGCAGATGCTGGTGCGCTACCAGTTGCCCGGCCAGCGCGGCCACGAGGGCTACACCATTGCTGGCGTCCATATCCCCGAATTTGACGTGGACGACATTAATGGCCGCTTTCAGGCCGCCTGGCGTGACCGTCCGCTGGCCGAAGTGCAGGCGCTCTTTGCCCGCTCGCATCAGGAGACCCTCGCCGCCATCGAAGCCTGCCCCGAAACCCGGCTGGCCGCAACACGCCGCTATCCGGACGAACCGGGCGACTATCCAGTCGTCGAAGTGATTCTGTCCGAAACCGTGGAACACTACCTGGAACATCTGGAGGAGATACGGCATGCCGCAACCCGCTAAAACCCCCTATTGGCTGGCGCTGACGCTCGGCCTGCTCGGCCCGCTGTTTTACATCATCACCTTTGCGGCGCGCTTTGGCCGCCTTGAAACGCTGCAAATCACCGAAAGCCTGACCACCTACCTGCCGGTGGCGCTGGGCAGCGTGGCGCTGGTGTGGCTGTTGAACAAGGCCGCCAGCCAGAAAGCGCGGCGTTTTGTGTGGCTCGGCTACCTGCTGGCGCTGCCGGTCGGCCTGTATGGCAGCGCGATCGGCGGCATGCTGGGCTTCCTCGGTGTGATCCTGTTCGGGGCGATTCCGCTGCTGGTCGGCGCGGGGCTGGGCTACGGGCTGGGCCGCCTGATTAAATAAGCTGCCGCCTCACCCCCAAAACTGTAGTTTCCACTCCGCCAGCATGACCAGCGCGTATAAACGTTTGCCGTGGTCGGCGCGGCCAGCGCGGTGCGCGGCCAGCAGGCCTTCCAGCGTGGCGGTCTCGAACCAGCCTGCCAGTGGGCTGGCCGAACCGAGCAGGCGCGCCCGACTCCAGTCATAGAGCGGGCCGCGCAGCCACGCTCCCACCGGAATGCCAAAGCCCTGCTTGCCGCGCCCCAGAATTTCAGGCGGCAGCAAATCTTTGAAGGTTTGGCGCAGAATCCACTTACCCGTGCGCCCCTTGAGCTTATAGCGTTCTGGGAGGCGCGCCGCCCAGCCCGCCACTTCATGGTCCAGAAACGGCGAGCGCCCCTCCAGCGAGGCGGCCATCGTCATGCGGTCGGCCTTGACCAGCAGGTCACCCGGCAGATAGGTGCTGTTATCGGCGTACAGGGTGCGGTCCAGCCGCCCGCGGGCCGGGGCATTTTGCCAGGCGGCCGCCAGCAGGCTTTCGGCGCGGTGGGTATCCAGCGTGGCCCGAATTTCCGGCCGCCACAGCCCGGCTTTCTGCATGGGCGAGAAATACGAACCCCAGCGCAGCAGGCTGGCGCGCCGGTCAATCCGGGCCAGCGTTTCCAGCCGCTTCAGGCCGTTCACCAGGCTGCCGCCGACGGGTTTATCGCCGCGGTCGGGCAGGCGGCGCAGGGCGGCGGGTAGCAGGCGGTGCGTGAGCGCCCGCGGTAACTTCAGGTAGGCATCCGCCCACGGGTCGAGCCAGTAACGCCAGTAGCCGCCAAAGGCCTCGTCGCCACCATCCCCATTCAGCGCCACGGTCACATGCTGGCGCGTCAGGCGTGCCAGGTGCAGCAGCGGCAGGGCCGAGGGGTCGGCAAAGGGCTCGCCGATGTGGCGGGTGATGTCGGCCAGTGTGGCCGGGATGTCGCCCCAGGTCAGGGTGAATTCGTGGTGGTCGGTGGCGTAGCGCTCGGCCACCCGGCGGGCGTGCGGCAGTTCTGAAAACGCGGTTTCCTCAAAGCCCACCGAAAAGGTCTTGACCGGCGCATCCGTCAGCTCAGCCATCAAGGCCACGAGGATGCTGCTGTCTATCCCGCCGGATAAGTGCGCCCCCAGCGGCACTTCGCTCAACAGGCGCATGCGCACCGCTTCGGTCAGTAAGTGGCGCAGTTCGGCCTTCAATTCCGGCAGCGGGGCGGTGTGTTTGGGTTCGTAGTCCAGGTCCCAATAGCGTTCCAGCGTCAGTTCGCCGTTTTCCCAGGTTAACCGATGCCCGGCGGGCAGTTTGTGAATCCCCATAAAGGGCGTGCGCGGCTCGGGGATGTATTGCAGGCTTAAATAATCATCCAGGGCCTGCAAATCCAGTTCCGGCCGGTATGGCAGGGCGGCCAGCAGGGCGGGCAACTCGGAGGCGAAGTAGAGCGTGCCAGCCTGCACGGTGTAGTAAAAGGGCTTCTTGCCCAGCCGGTCGCGGGCCGCCAGCAGGCGGTTGCGTTTGGTATCCCACAGGGCGAAAGCGAACATGCCGCGCAGGTGGGTGATGCAGTCATCGCCGTGGTCTTCGTACAGGTGCAGGATGCACTCGGTATCGGTGCGGGTGCGGAAGGTGTGGCCGCGGCCCTGCAATGTGCGGTGCATTTCGGGGAAGTTGTAGCATTCGCCGTTGAACACAATCCACAGGCTTTCATCTTCATTGGCAATGGGCTGGTCGCCGCCGGCCACGTCAATAATCGCCAGGCGGCGCATCGCCAGCCCGACCCCCGGCCGCAGCAGGAAGCCATCGCCGTCCGGCCCGCGGTGGGCGATGGCGGCGTTCATCCGCCGCAGGGCGGCCTCATCCACCGCCGCCCGGTCGCGCCCGGCCATGCCACAGATGCCGCACATCAACGCCCGCCTTTCTGCGCGGCGCGCCCCAAAGCCAGATAATCTGCCGCCACGCGTTCCAGGGTGTACTCGGCCTTTACCCGCGCCCGCGCTGCCGCGCCCATGCGCTGGCGCAGGGCCGCATCCGGTATCAACTCCGCCAGGGCGGCCTGCAACGCACCCACATCTTCCGGCGGCACCAGGCGGCCGGTTTCGCCTTCCAGCACCAACTCTTCGTTACCGGCAATTCGGGTGGCAATCACCGGCAGGCCGGCGGCCATCGCTTCCAGCATAGCATTGGGCATGCCTTCATCGCGCGAGGGGTAGACGTACAGGTTGGCGCGGTTCAAATGCTCCATTAATTGCGGCCGCGATTGCCAGCCGGTAAAAGTCAGCCGGTCGGCAATCCGCAGACTTTCAGCCTGCTGTTGCAAGGCGGGTTGGCTGGGGCCATCTCCCACAATCGTCAGCCGCCAATCCAGATGCTGCAAATTTCCCAGCGCGGTCAGTAGCAGGTCGAGGCCTTTCTGGTACACCACCCGCCCGCTGAACACCAGCTCGGTGGGAGCCCAGTCGCGCGCCACCGCCGGAAACTCACTGGCATTGACCCCATTGGGGATAATCTCAATTGGCTGGCTGGGTTCGAAACGCAGGGCCAGCGCCCGCAGGCCGCGGCTGTTAGCGGCTACCGCCGCCGCCCGCCGCCACACAAAGCGGATGACCGGCGCCCCCAACCGGTGAAAAGTTTTGAAGTCATACGGGCGGAAGCCGGGTACGTCTCCACCCCGCAGCGAAACAATGTACGGCACGCCCCGCACGGCCTGCAACAGCCAGGCCGCCGGGCCGCTGGGGATGCCAAAATAGGCAATCGTGAAATCCGGACGCCCGATCCCCAGCACATAGAACCCGGCCAGCCCCATGAAGATGACCTGTTCCAACGCCCCGGAGCGGTCTTTCCGGCGGCGCAGCGGCACCTGCCGCAGCACAGTTACACCGTCCTCCACTGCCCGGCGCGGCTGGCCCTTGAAGTGCGCCGTCAGCACGGTAACGGCGTGGCCCTGCCCGGCGAGTGTCCGCGCCAGCAGGGCGCTGGCCGTCCCGGCGCCCCCGCCCACCGGCGGGTACTCACTATTAATGATCAGGACTTGCATCGAAGACATCACAGCGCGGCTGGCTGCGGGGTTTGAGCACCTGCACACCGGCATCCGAGAAGGTGCTTTCAATAAAGTATTCGCACAGAATCGGCTCAATGATGTACTGCACCCAGGCGTTGTTTTCTTCGGCCAGAGCATCCACCTCCACGCTCTTGATGCGGCGGAAAAGCGGGTCAGAGAAAATCACCGCAAAGCGGTGGTCGGCCAGGTCGGTGTAGAACTGGTGCAGGTAGGCTTCGTTACGCGAAATCGCCATCTCCATCAGGAAAATCTGCTCGTACTCGGGTATCAGTTGCACTTCGGTTTCGAGCATGTCGAAGGTCAGTAACTGGCGCTGCGAGATGAAGAGTACCTCGCCTTCGGCAGATACGGCTTCTTCGGCAAACTCATCGATCTGCGCCACGGTCTGGTGGGCGAGGGCGTGGTCACGTTCTGGCCATTGCCCACCGGTCAGGGCTGCCAGCCCGACCGGTACGGCCACAATCAGGGCCAGCAGCCCGGCTGGCAGGCGGGCGGGTTGCGCGGTCGCGTCCGCTTCCGGGGTTGTGCGCCCAAACAAAACGGCCGTACCGGCCAGCATCAACAGCGCCATGAAGGCATCCATGTTGTGCAGGTTGGTGCCGCCGCCAATCTTGGTGCTGACCACCAGCCCGGCGATGAACAAGACCCCCAAAACCGCCCCCAGCCCCAGCAGGCGCAGCCAGTGCCACGCCCCGCGCTGCTGCCGGATGACGCTACCGCTGGCCGCCAGCAGCGGCAGCGAAACCAGCAGGATTCCGGTCAGAATGCCCAGCGGGTAGGAAGGGCTGGGCAGCAGACGGTTAAATAACAAATCCGAAGTAAAGGCCGAGCCAAATTGCTCCACATTTTCATTACCGGAAAGGGCGATGTAACCCGCATAGGCCGCCAGCCCGGTCAGCATGCCGGCTACAAACAGGCCCACGCTGCGCCAGAAATAACGCCACGGGATACCGGCCTGCGCCCCCACCGGCTGCTCCAGATACAGCAGGCCGGCTGCCAGCAGGCCGGGCACCGGCGTCCAGTTAATTCGGCTGAAGCCGGCCCAGACCGAAGCGAGCAGTACGACCGCCAGCGTGCGGCGCAGGTTTTGCGTCTGTACGCCCCACAAAATAATTGCCACGCTCACCAGCAGGTTGTAAAACACGGCCCCCTGCATGAGGAACAAAAATGCCCATGCAAATACCAGGAGTTTCAGGCCGCGGTCGGCCAGTTTGAGGCGGCGCACCAGCAACCCGGCTGTCAGGCCAGTCAGCCCCCACCACAGCAGGACCTGCCAGGCGCGGTGCGCCCAGAGGGGCAAACCCGGAATGGCAAAGGGAATCGCCTGCAACATGTAGCGGCTGGGGTGGGTAATCGAAAGGGGCAGCTCCAGCCCGTACAGGCGTTCGCTGGCGTACAGAGAAGCCTGGTAATAGCGACTGACCTCTGACCAGCTCAACGAAAGCGGGTAGGTCGTGATTTCCGGCAGGAAGACCGCCGCCCGGTACACCAGCCCCAGCAGCAGGGCGGAAGCCAGTAAAGCTGAAAAGGCTGGCAAACCCGGCCGGCCAGCCCACAGCAGGGCCGCCCCGGCCAGGGCAAAGAGCCAGAACATCCATAAACGCGGCATCGGCAGGCTGATGTACAGGCCATACTCGCCAAACACAAACAGCGGAAAGGCCACTACCAGCATGGCGAACAGCGCCAGGTTGGCGGCTTTCAGTCGGCGTAGCGCGCCTGCCAGCCGCCGTGCCACGGCCAGTACCCATGCTCCGGCGGGCGTAAACGCCAGCCCCAGCAGCAGGGCATTGGCCGCCAGCCCGCCCAGCAGCGCCAATCGCAGGGCGCGCAGTTTGGCCGATACGCTGAAATAATCCAGCGCCAGCATCTGGGCTTCAAAGCCGTTAAACGCCAGCCAGCCCAGCCCGAGGGTAAGCGCCAACCCGGCCTTGAACAGGGAGGACGTAGCAAGAGGGCGAAAGGGTTGCATCTAGCGTTGCACTCCGTGGGCGGGTTTAACCGCCTCAAATACATTCAAAAAGCACCAGCCCGGCAGCCAGCCCAGGGCGGCATTGTACAAACGGTGCAACCCGACAACCCGCGCCGGCATCAGGTAGGTCAGGGCTGAAATCAGGGGCAGGGTCGGGAACATCCCCTTGCGCTGCCGGATTTCAAAGCCAGCCGCTTTCAAGAGGGCGGCGAATTCGCCCGCTGGCCGGTCGCCGATGTGGCGGTCAATGGTGGAGGTGCGCAGCAATTTGCCCAGAAACAAGAAAGTAAAGCGCGAGGCGAAATGCGCCAGATTCGGTACCGAGAGCAATAACTGGCCGCCGGGCTTCAATATCCGGTACATCTGCGCCAGGGCGATTTCCTGCTGGTGAAAATGCATGTGCTCAATGACATCCAGGCAGGTCACAATGTCATAACTCGCATCTGCCGCTTCCAGCGCCAGAATGTCGCCATGCATTACCGTGTCAGACTGATAATTAATGTCCAGCCCCAGCATGTCCAGGCCCAACTCTTCCCGGCCGCGTTTCACCAGCACGCCTTCGCCCGCCCCCAGGTCTATGATTTTGCGGCCGCCGCCGTGCCGTGCCAGAAATTCGCGGGCATAGGCCATCTTGGCCAGATACACCGGCAGGTAGGGCCAGTTGGGGTTCAGGTGGATGTGGTAATCGCCTTTTTCTTGGTACTCCCCGGCCCGCACCGGGGCGGCATCCGCATCCAGATATTTACTGCGCGTGGGTTTCAGCTTCATAACATCCTTTAGGATTGAATTTCGGAATCGGCCTGGGCGCGCGCCTGTGGTAGCAATTGCCCCACGAACAGCGCCCCCGGCAGGCTGGCAAGCGTGACCAGCACCCGGAACACCAGTCCCATCACCAGGCTGCTGTGCGGGCTGATGCCGCCAAAGGTGGCAAAGATATAGGTAATCGAAAGTTCCTGCAAGCCCAGCCCATTGATGGAGATGGGAATCTGCGAAACAAAATACACCAGACTCCACAGGCTGGCAATCAGGAAATAGGGCATATCTTCGTTCAGGCCATCCAGCAAAATCGCCATCGAGGCGAACCACACGGCCATGTGGGCAAAGGTAAACACCAGCGAGGCCAGCGGGGCCTGTGGCCGTTTAACCCACATTTTCAGAATCTCCAGCAGGCGGCGCAGAGCTTTGCGCACCCGGTTGACCAGCCGCTGCGGGAAGGACAGCGCCGTACTGGCGCTCACGGCCCCCCAACCCAGCACGTGCGCCGCCCCAAACGGGGCCAGCAACGCCATGCCCGCCATGCCCACCAGCCGGTCCATGACCAGCGTGGCCGTACCAACCGCCGCGCCATAGCCGGCGCTGATGATGCCCGCCAGCCGCACCAGGTCGCCGCCCACAGTGGTGGGCAGAAAATTGGCCGCGAATAAGCCAGCAAAAGTCAGGCGCAGCGTATGCGGGAAGGGAATTTCGGCCCCCGCCCCGCGCACCAGCACGTGCCAGCGCAGGGTGACGAACAGCCGCGAGAGCATGATGAGCGCGAACGCGCCCCAGAAATGGGCCGCATCCATCTCGCTGACCGCCTGGCGAATGTCCGCCTGCTGGCGCACCAGCAGCCAGCCCATCAGCCCCAGCGCCAGCAGCGTACCGCCCACCCGCAGGATGAGGCTGAATGAGGGCTTCGTCCGGTTTTCAGGCATGCGGCTCGCTGGGGTCGTCGCCCTGAATCACAAAGCGCACGGTGTAAATTGGTTTGGACTGCGACTCATGGTAAGTGCGCACGACAATTTCGGCAATCAGCCCCAGCAGAATCGATTGCACTCCCAGCACTGTGAGCATGATGCTCAACAGGAAAATCGGCGAGGTCGTGGTTTCGGCCAGAAAGACGAACTTGCGATAGAGCAGGTACAGGAAGCCGCTGCCGGAGATGCCAATCAGCCCCAGGCCAAAGCCGCCGAACAGGTAAATCGGTTTGTTGACATAGCCGCTTAAAAACTTGACCGTGAAGAGGTCCAGCACGACCTTGACCGTGCGGTTCAGGCCGTAATTGGTTTTGCCAAATTTGCGCGGGTGGTGGCGCACCACCACTTCGGTGATTTTGGCGCCGACATAGCCGGCATAGGCCGGGATGAAGCGGTGCATCTCGCCATACAGCCGGAAGCCGGTCAGCACTTCGCGGCGGTAGGCCTTGAGGGTGCAGCCATAGTCATGCAGGCCGACGCCAGTCACTTTGGAGATAATCCAGTTGGCGATGCGCGAGGGGAAGGTGCGGGTGAAAAACGCATCCTGCCGGTCCTTGCGCCAGCCGCTCACGAGGTCATAACCCTCGTTAATCTTGTCCAACAGCATCGGGATGTCGGCCGGGTCATTCTGCAGGTCGCTGTCCATCAGCACGATGATGTCGCCGCGGGCGTAATCAATCCCGGCCGAAATGGCGGCCGTCTGGCCGAAGTTGCGCCGCAACGCCACCACGCGGGTGTGCTGCGGGTCGCCCCCGGCCAGGATTTCCAGGGCTTGCAAACTGCCATCCCGGCTGCCATCATCCACGAACACCACTTCCCAGGTGGTGGGGTAATCATCCAGGGCTTCATGCAAGGCCTTGTGTAGCAGCGGCACGCTCTTCAGTTCGTTATAAACCGGGATGACGACCGAGACCTGTACCGGTGAATCGACCGCCGGCGTCGGAATTGCGTTGGGGCGCATAATGTCCTTTTGAGTAGCCATTAATCACAACCCCGGATGTCATACAGTTTGCGGAAGTTTACGCGGCTGGTGTCCCACACTTCGGTCATCAGCACTACGCAGGGCTGGGCTTCCAGGGCAGCAATCTGATCCAGCATGGTATCGCTCGGCCAGCGGTTGCTCACCAGCACAAATTCGAAGCCATAATCCACCAGCACATCCAGATTCAAGTCGGTCAGCAGACTTTGCCAGCGCCGCGTGACCGGCTCATCCAGCAGTTGCTCGGCCAGCCGCCCGGTCAGCACGGTGGCATTGCCCGGGTTGCCGAAGATGCGGGCGTTGTAGGGCAGGGTATCCCAGATTTCGCTGGCCAGTTGGGCATCCAGTTCAGTATAGCGGTGTGCCAGTTGGGTGGTTGAAACCGCCGTCAGTTGAATCCCGGCCAGCATCAGCCCGCCGAACATCATCAACGCCAGGCTTACCGCCCCCGCCCGCCGCAAGGTCGCCGGCCAGTGTACATCCCGGCTGCCCAGCGCCAGCATCAGCCCCCAGGCCACCAGCGCCTGCCAGGTCAGGCGCGAGATGTCGCGCCCCGCTTCATACTGAAGGAAAATCGGCAGGGCAAAGCCAATCCACGAACTCAAGGCCACCACGCCCAGCGGCCAATCGCCGGCCCTGGTGCGCCGCCAGGCCCAGGCCGTGAGCCAGGGCGTAAACAGAATCACCGGCCCCAGTTCAAACAGGCCGACCATAAGCTGAAATGGGGAGAACAGACTCAACGGCTCAAAATGGGCCGAGAGAATCGCCGGCGGCCATTGCAGCGAAAAGCCGAGGATGCTCGGCCCAACCCCGGCCGGGGCCAGCGGGGGCAGCCAGGCCAGCAGCCATCCGGCTACGCCGCTGCCGACTGCCTGCAGCCAGTGCAACCGGGCTTCCACTCCGCCGTCTTCGAATCCGAAAATTACCTTACGCGCCAGTTCGGTCAGCGTGCCGCCCTGCGTCAGCGCAATCGGCACGGAGAGCGCCAGGGCCAGCAAATGCTGGCGAAAAACGGGGGTCAGGGCCTCACGCTGCCGCCAGTATAAAAGCGCCGCCAGCCCAAAGGTCGCCAGCCACACCAGGCCGTAAGTGGTCTCCCACACCAGCGCCCACATGGCATATACCACCGCCAGCAGCAGCGGCGCAAATCGATGCCGGATGCGGGTGGCGGTGAGCCACATTAACAGAAAAATCGAAAGCGAAGTGGCCTGCGCCCCCTGATGCGACATCACCAGCGGGTCATAGATGCCATTCAGGAACGCGAAAATATAGGCCGAGGGTGGGCCGCCGTCAATCGTCCAGCCGGTCAGCAGGGCTTGCGAAAACGGCAGGTTGACGAAGGCGCTCGTGCCGGTGAGTTTTACGACTGCATCTGCTCGCAAGAGCAGGCCGGGCGGCAACAGCAGCAACAGGTAGCGCGTGCCGCTGGCAAAGGCCAGCACGGCCGCCGCCAGCAAGGCCCCGCGGGTACTCTTGATATAGCGCCGCCCTACCAGCCCGGCCAGCAACAGGGCCAGCGCCCACACGATGGCCTTGCCAAGGTCAAAGGCGCTCCACGGCATCATCCCGCCCAGGCGCATCAGGCTGGCGCCCAGCAGTTGAAAACCATAATGGTAGATATGTTTCAGCGGGTATTCCAGATAGAAACGCGGCGGGATGTCCCCGCCCGCCATAATGGAAATCAGCGAGAGGTTTTTGTGCTCGTCAAAAATCGCCAGACCTTTGCCGGTCAGCAGGAAGAAATAGGTCAGCGCCAGCCCGGCCGCCAGCCAGGGCCAGACCTTGAGGTCGGCCAGGTCCAGCCAGCGTTCGCCGCTGCGCCAGGCTGCTAACAGGCCGGCCAGCAGTACCAGCAGGCCGGAAAGCGAAAACGCCAGCATCGGCGGCAGTCCGTGCGCCAGCAGGTTGGTGGCCCACAGGTAGAGCACCAGCCCCAGCCCGAAGCCCACCACCAGCCGCTCGCGGGGTTTCAGCCGGAAGAGGTGGGTTGCCAGCAGCCAGCCGCCGCCCCACCACAGCAGCAGCACGCCCAGCCAGGGCAGCAAACTTAACGGATTTTCATCGCGATACCAGTACATCGGCAGTCCTTCAGAGTTGAGAATTCCAGCGCCAAAAGCGGCGTGATTCTACCATGCGGAGGGTTAAGCGGTCTGCCTACCCCAGCCCGCGCCCCACCAGCGCCATATCGGCCTCGACCATCATTTGTACCAGCTCGGTGAAGGAGACCCGCGGCGCCCAGCCCAGGTTGGCCCTGGCCTTGCGTGGGTCGGCCAGCAGAATGTCCACCTCGGCCGGGCGGTAAAACTCCTCATCCACGACCACATAGTCTTCATAATTCAGGCCCACATGGCTGAAGGCCGCGGCGCAGAACTCGCGCACCGAGTGCGCCTCGCCGGTGCCGATGACAAAATCATCGGGTGTGTCCTGTTGCAGCATCAGCCACATGGCTTCCACATAATCTTTGGCAAAGCCCCAGTCGCGTTTTGCTTCCAGATTGCCCAGCCGCAGTTCAGTCGCCAGACCGAGCCGGATGCGGGCCGCGCCGTGCGTGATTTTGCGGGTGACAAAGTCCAGCCCGCGGCGCGGGCTTTCATGGTTAAAGAGGATGCCGCTGGTGGCATACAGGTTGTACGATTCGCGGTAATTGACCGTAATCCAGTGGGCATAGGCCTTTGCGACCCCGTACGGACTGCGCGGGTAGAAGGGCGTGTCTTCATTCTGCGGCACTGCGCGTACCTTGCCGAATAACTCGCTGGAAGAAGCCTGATAAAAGCGCGCCGTGGGCTTGACCAGCCGGATGGCCTCCAACAGGCGCGTCACGCCCAGCCCGGTCACTTCGCCGGTCAGCACCGGCTGGTTCCAGGAGGTCGGCACAAAGGACTGCGCCGCCAGGTTATAGACCTCATCCGGCAGGTGGCGTTCGAGGATGTCCACCAGCGAAGACTGGTCGTGCAGGTCGCCGGGCACGATTTCCAGACGGTCCTGCAGGTCTTCGATGCGTTCGTAGGTGCGGGTGCTGGAGCGGCGCACCATCCCGACCACGGTGTAGCCTTTTTCCAGCAGCAATTCCGCCAGGTACGAGCCGTCCTGGCCGTTGATGCCGGTGATGAGAGCAGTGGGCATGTGGGCGCTCCTTGGGGTGATGATGGCTTAACAGCCGGATTATACAATGCCCGCGTGTGGTCTCGGCCGCGTGGAAGTTGCTAAAAGAAAATAGGTTTGTCATTGCGAGCGGTCAAATGCCAGAGGCATTTGCCAGCGAAGCAATCTGTAGTCTGGCAGGAAAGATTGCTTCGTCGGACTTCGTCCTCCTCGCAATGACAGATTAGCCCGCTGTGGCTGTACACGCCATTACCCCTCCACCACTTGCCGGGCGCGAGCCTCCCAGGTGTGCTGTTCGGCGGTGGCACGCCCCGCCGCCCCCAGCGCCATGCGCTGGGCTGGGTTTTTCGCCAGCATGCGCAAAGTATCCGCCCACGGCTGCGGGTTCTCCGGCGGCAGCAAGATGGCATTCGTTTCGTTCAACACTTCCTGCAATACCGGCAAGGCCGAGGCCAGCACCGGCCGCCCACAGGCGAGGTACTCAAACATTTTCATCGGGCTTAAGTAGCGGCCGATATCCCCTCCGGAAGAAGCCGCCACCCGCGGCTGGTAGGGCATCAGCAGCACATCGCAGGCGGCCTGGTAGCGCGGCAGGTCCGCATTGGGCACAAAGCCCGCCAGGCGCACATTCGGCAGGTTGGCGGCCAGCGCCCGCACCCGGCGCACATCCCCCGGCTCACCGCCCACCAGCAGGAAGTTGATTTCCGGGGCGCGCTGCGCCACCTCCAGTATCAGTTCCGCCCCGCGCCCATCGTACAGGTGGCCGGTGTAGCCGGCGGTGAAGGTCTGCGGCAGGGCCAGCGCGGCGCGCGCTGTTTCCGGTTCGGGCAAATCCGCGTAGCGCGCCAGGTCCACGCCGTCCGGCGCAATCAGGGTGAAGCCCGGCTCCAATGGAAAGTTGAATTCGCGACTCAAATCATGTGCCAGCGCCTGACTGATGCACACCAGCCGGTCGGCATAGCGGCCGCGCATAAACAGGGCAAATAACAGCGGCCCCAGCGCGCCCTGCGGCCGGTCGTGCATTTCCAGCACGGTGGGCAGACGGCGCGCTGCCAGCGCGGCCGCCTGGGGCTGGCGGGTGAAGACCATGTGCGCCCCCCAGCGGCGGGCATGCCGTACCGCCGTAGCGGCGTAGCCATAGCCGCGCAGCCGCGGGCCATCCAGCCAGGCGATTTCAAACGCGGTGGTCAGGCCATAATGGCGCGCCAGTTCTTCCCACTTCAGGCCGGGCGCAGCCCCCGGGGCCAGCAGGCGTACCTCGTGCCCCAGCCCGGTAAAGGCCTGGGCCATTTTCATCGTCTGGATGCTGTTGGCGGTACGGGCCGGGATGGCCGAAGGCGCAATCAGGCAGATTTTCATGCCGCCTCGTCCGCCGCCAGTTTATTGCGCAAATCGGCCCGCACCCGCAGGACGGCCAGCCCAATGGTAAAGATGTAATAGCCGGAGAGCAGGGCGGCAAAGCCGGCCGCCCCATAGCGCTCACCGATGACGAACACGCCAATGACTTTCAGGACCATCCCAACCACATTGACCAGCGTGGGGTACACCGGCCGGTTAAAGGCCAGCAGGGCAACCCGATTCCAGTAGAAGATATTCACAAACAGATAGCCAATCAGCAGTACGACCAGCGGGGCATAGGCGGGCAGGTAATCGGCCCCGGCGTAGAGCGTGATGACCGTTTCGCCGAATAACATCAGACCCACCGTAACCGGAACGGAATACAGTGAGGCCATGAACGAGCCGCGTCGCAAGACGTGCCGCACGCTGGCCCAGTCTTTTTGGGCCACCGAACGCGCCAATTCCGGGTAGGTGGTGCTCGCCAGCGGGCTGATGGGGATTTGCAGCAGGCCAATCAGGCTGCGGGCGGCGTTGTAAAACCCGCCAACGGTGTTGCCCAGAAAGCCATTGACCCACAGGTCTTCGCTGTCTTTGGCCACCAGACTGACGGTGGCGCTTAAATTGGTACTGAAGGCGAAGGTCAGCAAACTGCGGCGGTCCTCCTGCAACACCCCCAGCGGCGTGCGCCACCAGCCCGCGCCCCATTTCTCGCGGGCTGTACGCAGGGCCAGCATCACCATCGCCGCCGAGCGCACCAGCCGCCCGGCCAGTTCAGCCAGAATGATTTCAACCAGCCCGCCGCCGCCAAAGAACACCAGCAGCGTGCCGCCCAGCCGCACCACGCTTTGGGCGCCATCAATCACGGCCTTGGCGTTAAAGCGGTCAAAGACCTGCAAAATGCCATCCGAGCTGTCAAAGACGATGTTAATCAGCACCAGCGAGCCGTACAGGATGAACCACATTTCGGTGCCGGGCTGGTCAGAGAACAACTCCACCCCCAGCGGAGCCAGCGCGAGGATCAGCCCAAAGGCCGCCAGCCCACCAAGGGCCTCCAACCCGGCCGCCAGTTTGTAGACCGCGGCGGCCTTCTGGGATTCGCCGCGCTCCTGGTACAGCCGCACATAACGCACCACCAGTTCATCAATCCGGAAAGCGGTCAGGCGGTTGAGGACATTGGTAAAGGTCGCCAGCGCCCCCAGCAAACCCACCCCGGCTGGCCCCAGCACCCGGAATTGAAAGATGTTCTGAACCATGCCCAGCGCCGCCGCAAATACCGTGGCGCTCACCAGATACGAAGAATTGCGCACAATCCGGCGCAGGATTTCCGTCTCAAAAATACGGTGGTAGAGGGCGCGCAGGCGGGCGAGCATCAGCAAGATTCCAGTCTGTTCATTGAGACGTGCGGCTCAATCCGTGAGGATGTCTTTCGCCCATGCGCGGTTCTCGCGATACCAGGTCACCAGCCGCCGCACGCCTTCGGCCAGCGGCACCTGCGCTTCCCAGCCCAGCAGTTTTCCTGCCTTGCTGACATCCGCCCAGTTGGCGAGCATATCGGCCTTGTGGAAGGGGCCGTACTCGACCTGCGCCCGCTGGCCCAGTTCCTGTTCCAGCAGGGCAATCAGCCCATTAATCGTAATCTGCTCATGCCCGCCCAGATTGACGATTTCGTAGCCCACTGGCTTCAAAGCCAGAATCGTGCCGCGGGCGATGTCATCCACATAGGTAAAGCCGCGCGACTGCTCGCCATCCCCGTTCACCAGCACCGGTTCGCCCTCGGCAATCCATTTGGCAAAGCGGAACATGCTCATATCCGGTCGCCCGGCCGGGCCATAGACCGTAAAGTAGCGCACCACGGTCACATCAATGCCAAACAGGTAATGGTAGGCGTGGCACAGGGCCTCGGCGCCCTTTTTGCTGGCGGCATAGGCCTGCAACGGTTGGCTGCTCTCGGCGGTTTCAGGGGTGGGCAGAGGCGCATCTGCGCCGTAGATGCTGCTGGTGGAGGCCAGCACAAATTTCTTAATCTCGTGATGGCGGCACAGTTCCAGCAGGTTGAGCGTGCCGGTGGTGTTGGTGTTCAGGTATTCCCACGGGTCTTCCAGACTGGCGCGTACCCCGGCGCGCGCTGCCAGATTGATGACGGCGTCGTACGGCCCGTGTTCGGCCAGGGCCGGGATGCATTCTTTTTCAGCGATGTCCAGTTGCAGAAACGAAAACCCGGCCTGCTGGCGCAGCCGCTCCAGGCGGTATTCCTTCATGCGCACGTCATAGGCGGGGCTGATATTATCCACCCCCACCACTTCATGCCCATCCGCCAGCAGCAGTTCGGCCGTGCGAGCGGCGATGAAGCCAGCCGCCCCGGCCAGCAGGTAACGCGCCATTACAGCCGTGCGACCTTCGGGTTGTCCGGCGCCAGCTTGCCGTAGGCGTTGCGGGCATCGAAAATCAGGTTGGCTTTGGCGAGAATCGCATCGTAGTCGTAGGCTTTGTGGTTGGTCACGACCACCACGATATCGGCCGCCGCCACCGCTTTCAGCAGGTCGGGCACGCTGTCCATTTCCCAGCCGTCAAACTCATGGTGGATGTGGGGCACATGCGGGTCGTGGTAGTCCACCTGTGAGCCTTTTTCGCGCAGCAGGGCGATGACATCCAGCGCCGGCGATTCGCGCATATCGTCAATATCCGGCTTGTAGGCCGCCCCCAGCACCAGCACCTTGCTGCCCTTGAGCGACTTGCTCTGGGTGTTTAGCAAATCCTGCACCCGGCTGACGACGTGGCGCGGCATATTGGTATTGATTTCGGAGGCCAGCTCAATGAAGCGCGCCGTGTAATTGAGGGATTTCAGTTTCCACGAGAGATACAGCGGGTCAATCGGGATGCAATGCCCGCCCAGCCCCGGCCCGGGGGTGAACTTCATGAAGCCAAAGGGCTTGGTGGCGGCGGCGTCAATCACTTCCCACACGTCCACGCCCAGCCGC